>CAZVSG010000079.1:0-10455 GCA_964629345.1 uncultured Christensenella sp.
TATCCGGCAAACAAAGCAGCCCGGCTCCTGCCGGTGGAAGCATTGAGGTATGAGTAGGATGATCTTATATTGACCTTGACCTTATCAGACAGCTCCGGTCGCCCTGCCCTGCTTGAGTTCATGAAGCACTGGCCTGACCAGGGGGAAGGTCAGCAGGAAGGCGCACACGTCAGCCACAGGCTGAATGATCTGCAGCCCGGGGAGGCCAAACACTTTCGGCAGAATCAGAATGGCCGGAATGAAAAAGATCCCCTGCCGCGCCATGGACAACAGGGATGCACGAAAGGCGCTGCCGATGTTCTGCAGCATCATGTTGCTGGAGAACATCAGGGACAGCAGCGGGAAAACATAGCATTGATACCGCAGCACGCTTGTGCCGAAGCGGATGACATCCGCGTCATTTGAAAACAGCCTGATGATACCGGGCGCGAAGAGGATGCCCGCGGCTGAGATCAGCAGCATGAAGACCAGCATGACCTGAAACGTGAAGAAGAATCCCTTTCTCACACGCCCGTACAGCTTTGCGCCGTAACTGAAGCCGCAGACCGGCTGAAACCCCTGGCCGAACCCAATGATCGCGGAGGCTGCGAACATCATCATCCGGTTCACAATGGCCATACCGGCAACAGCCCAGTCCCCGAATGCTCCGGCTGCGACGTTCAGCATCATCGAAGCGATGCTGCTCAGGCCCTGCCGCCACAGAGAGGGCAGTCCGCCTTTCAGGATCTCAATGTACTGTTCCAGCTTGAAAGAAAAATTGCTCAGCCTTGGAACGATGTTGCCGCCTTGTTTGGTAGCCGCCAGCAGGATCCAGAAGCTGACAAACTGGCTGATCGAGGTCGCCAGCGCGGCGCCTGCCACCCCCATGTTCAGCGTGAAAATAAACAAAGGATCCAATCCGACGTTCAGCACCGCGCCAAAACCGATCCCGATCATGGAAAAGAACGCGCTGCCCTGCAGCCGAAGCTGGTTGTTGAGCACAAGGGACGCCATCAGCCAGGGCGCACCGGGCAGAATATAGCGCACATACTTCATCGCATATGGCAAAATGGTCGGAGTGGAGCCCAGCAGGCTCATCAGCGAAGCGTTAAACACCAGCCCTGACACCGCCAAGAGGATCCCCGCCAGGAAAGCGCTGTAAAAACCGGTAGAGGATATCCTTTCAGCAGCCGCGCGGTCCTGCATGCCAAGGCTCCGCGACATTGAATTGCCGGAACCCTGGCCGAAGGTGAAGCCGATGCCCTGGATGATGGCCATCAGCGGGAACACGATACCCACGGCACCCGTGGCGCTGGTGTTATTCAGTTGCCCCACAAAATAGGTATCCGCCATATTGTACAGTGAAGTGATCATCATCGAGATGATGGTGGGGACCGCCATACGGACAATCAGCCCTTTGACGGGGGCTTGGGTCATTTTGATGAATTTTTCGTCCGGTGTCGTGATCTTTCTCATCCAGCTTGACGCTTTCCTGTCCTCTGTTATCCTGATGCACGGGCAGTCAGGTGAAAACATCTGATACCAATCTCAATTGCAAACGCTTTGATGAGGCTGCCTTTTGCGCCTCCGCCCTGCCTCTTTCATTCGGCGCTGGCTCCGCTGCGCCTCATTCTTTCGGTTGGACGGATCTATCAAAAACGTCCACCCCATCGGTGCGTATACTCATTCATTCAATAGAAACACTCAATGGACGCCGCAGAAAGCATGGGCCTATCCCGGGGGGATATCCCAAAGCATAAGGATCCGCCTGCAAAGGATTCAGCGGCTGACCCTGTTTTTGATCAGTTGAGATCAGTCCTGTTTCCCGCTCTTTGCTTTCCTTGCAGCACGTGCTTTTGCCATCAATTCCACACGGAAGGCTTTCAGCTCCTCAGGTGTCATTTTCGGCGCTGATTCTTTGCCTGGCTTCGCTTTTTTAACAGTCGTGCCAGTCTCCTGCACGGTCTCAGCGCTGGGATTTCCCTTGGCGGAGAGGAGCTGTTCCTTCCTGTTGACGGCCTTCAGCAGCAGATCGGTGTTCTTATTCAGCGCGTCTATGCGGGTGTTCAGATCCGCCTCTGCCTTCTGAATCAGTTTCCTGCGCGAATCAATGATTTTGATCAATCGGCCGATCTTCTGGTCAGCCAGGAGAATGCGCTCATCAAACGTAGGATACGCCTTGCGCACTTTCTTTTCCGGCGTTTTTTCCTTCCTGCCGGCATTCACCTTCTTCGGCGTCGCTGCTTTCCCTGATCCTTTTGCACCGCCCGGCATATTGAACATCCCCCTTTTCACGAATCCAACAGAAACACATCTGATTGTATATCATTCTATAGATAATACAAGCCTTTCAGCAGATTGCCATTAAGGTTTTCAAGTGAGAAAATGCCGCGCGGCAAACTGGTTGAAAAGCATGGAATGACCGCCCGGAGCATGGATAACCCGTCCAGGATAGATGATGATCGGACAATGAGTGATGGGATACCGACAACGCAAGCAGGGAAGGATTCAATACTGCCCGTGCCCGCAGCGATATTTTCCTGCTGATCTATTGTAAAGGATCCGCTGATGGATTCCCCTCACAGGCGGAACAATGACAGAATGAGCGTACCGATTTCAGAGAGTGCAGCGGGCTGACAACACATGAAGCAGGCGGAGCATTGGATCGTCAATAGATTTCAAACTGCGTATTGTACAGGGACGCGTAGAATCCATTCCGCTGCATCAATTCCTCATGCCTGCCTTTTTCGACGATGTTGCCGTCGCGGACGACCAGGATCATATCCGCCGAGCGGATGGTCGAGAGCCGGTGGGCGATCACGAACGCGGTGCGTCCGGCCGTCAGTTGGCGCATGGCCTGCTGGATCCTCTGTTCGGTCTGCGTATCGACGTTGGAGGTGGCTTCATCCAGAATGAGCATCCTTGCGTCATGCAGCATGGCGCGCGCGATGGTGATCAGCTGCATCTGCCCTTTGCTGATGCTGACGCCGTCATCCCCCAGCACCGTGTCATATCCCTTGGGTAATTTCGTGATGAAGCTGTGTATCATGGCCGCTTTCGCTGCGGCCTCGACCTCTGCATTTGTTGCCTCAGGCCTGGCGTAGGCGATGTTCTCCAGCACGGTGCCGTAAAACAGCCAGCTGTCCTGCAGGACCATCGTGTAGGCGCCGCGGAGGCTGGAACGGGTTAAGGACCTGATGTCCTGCCCGTCCACTGTGATGAGGCCCGAGTCGATGTCATAAAAGCGCATCAGCAGGTTCACCAGGGTCGTCTTGCCCGCACCTGTGGGACCGACGATGGCGATCAGATCGCCGGGGGCGGCATGCATGGAGAAATCCCGGATGACCGGCACGCCGGGCAGATAGCTGAAACGAACGTCTTCCGCCCGGACGTCGCCGGTGACATTCCTGATGGCTGCAGCGTCCGGCCTGTCAGCTTTCTCCGGCTCCGAATCGATCAGGCGAAACACCCGCTCTGCCGCGGCGAAAGCGCTTTGGAGTTCGCCAAGGATGTTGGCTGTCTCGTTGATGGGGCCTGAGAAGCGCCTGGAGTACTGGATGAAGGAGGAGATGTCGCCAAGGCCGACCTTGCCCCCAAGAAACAGAACCGCGCCGAAAACGGAAACCAACGCCAGGGAGATATTGTTGATGAAGCTGACGGAAGGCCCCATCATGCTGCCGTAGTATTCACTGGTGGTATAGGCTGATACGGCATCCGTGTTCTTCGCGTCAAATGCCAGAAGGACCCGGTCTTCGCGGCCGTAGGAGCGGGTGGTTTTCTTGCCCCCTACCATTTCCTCCATGAAACCGTTGAGCTGGCCAAGTTTCTGGCTGCGCTTGCGGAACAGCGGCCGGGTGCGGGCGGTGATCCATCGGATGTACAGGACCGTCAGCGGAACGGTCACCAGAAACACAAGGGCAAGCGCCGGTTCGATGGTGAGCATCATCACCAGGGATACCGATACAACGACCAGGCTTTGCAGGATCTGAAGGAAATCGGACGACAGGCTTTCGTTGACAGTATCCACGTCATAGCTGACCACGCTGATGATTTCCCCTGCCTGGTAACGGTCAAAGAAGTTGACAGGCAGTGAAACCAGTTTATCAAACACGTCTTTGCGCATCCGGTAGATGATGTTGCGCGTCATCCTCAGGGTCACACGGGACAGCAGGTAGCCAAGAACAGCGGATAATGTATAGCTTCCGGCCATCAGGGCAGTAAAACGCAGAACCAGAGGGAGATCCGCCTCGCCTTTTCCGATCCCGATGGCGTCGATCGCCAGGCCGGACAGCTTGGGCCCGATGAGGCCCGCGGATGTCGACAGCAGGGTCAGCAGCACCGCAAGCAGCATCAGAACGCGGCTGCGCCCCATATAACGCCAGAGACGCGCAAGGATCTGACGGCGCGGCATCCTGGCAGCCTGAAAGGAACGTTTGTCCGCGCTGGTCTCCTGGCGGCTCAGCCGGCCTCCTCTGATGATGTTTGACATCAGCCTGCCTCCTTTTCCGCCTTGGAAGCGTTTTTTCTGCCCGAAGCCGACTCCGCCATCTGGATGACCGCGATATTGCGATAGGCGGCACAGTCACGCATCAGCTCATCATGTGTGCCAAGTCCGGCAGTCCGGCCGTCTTCAAGCATGAGGATCAGGTCCGCTCCGCGGATACTGGACACCCGCTGGGAGATGATGATGCTGGTGGTGCCCTGACGCCTTTTTGCCAGCGCTTTCCTCAGGCTCGCGTCAGTGCGGAAGTCCAGTGCGGAGGACGCGTCGTCCAGGATCAGGAGGCTGGGTGAACCGGCCAGCGCCCTTGCGATCAAAACGCGCTGTTTCTGCCCGCCGGAGAGATTGCTGCCGCGTGAATCCACTTCATGCTCCATTTTGCCGGCTGCCGCCTGTATAAAGTCCTCCGCCTGCGCGTCACGCGCGGCCAGCCCGATCTGTTCATCGCTCAGATCGCGGAAGAAGGCGATATTGTCACGGACCGACGCCGCCATGATGAAGTCGCTCTGGAAAACCACGCCGACGCTTGAGGCCAGTGTGTCCGGAGGAATGGAGCGGATGTCCCTGCCGTTGATCCGGATGGTTCCGCTGTCGGCATCGTATAAACGCAGCAAAAGGCTGACCAGAGTGGATTTGCCGCTGCCTGTCGGGCCGATGACGCCCAGCGTCTCGCCGTGATGCAAGCGAAAGGAAATTTCCTGCAGGTTGTCCTCATGCTTGTTGTAACTGAACGACACCCTGTCAAACTCCACGTGGATGCATTCATTGCTGTCTTCCGGGCCTTCCTCCCGCGGGAGGAGCGGCTGGTCCTGCGGCATGTCCAGCACTTCCCCGATGCGCCTGGCGGAGGCGATGCCCTTGGACGACATGATGAAGATGCGTGTAATGCCCAGCATGGCATTGGAAATGATGGCGAAATAATTCAGAAAGGCGATGATGCTGCCCGGTTTTGACAGGCCGGCGTTCACAAGGTATGCGCCTGCCAGGACCACCGCGGAAAGCCCGAGGTTCAGCGTGAGGGAATTCAGCGGGCTGCTGACCGCCGCCACACTGCCCGCTCTGCGGCCTGCCTCTGCCAGTTCCTCATTGATCCCGTCAAAGCGGTTCTGCTCATATGCCGTTTTGGACAGCGCTTTGATCACGCGCGCTCCCACGATGTTTTCCTGCAGCACACGCACCATCCTGTCCAGTACCGTCTGCTGGCGGCTGTACATCGGGATTGATTTCTTTGTGACCGCGAAGACGATACCGAAAATAAAGGGCAGGGTAAGCGCCAGCACGATGGTGAGGCGGATGTCCAGGATGCTGGTGAGGATAAGCCCGCCGATCAGCAGGATGGGGGCACGGACGCCTATGCGCTGGGTGCGGTTGAGGAACTGATTGACGTTATAGGTATCCGTGGTCAGGCGGGACACCGCGGAGGACAGGCTGACTGTGTCAAACTGCGCCATGGAAAGCGAGGAGACCTTGTCAAACAGGTCATGCCGCAGCAGCAAGGTGACCTTGCCTGAGGTCACGGCGGCCATACGGTTGGCGTAAACATTCAGGATGACCGACAGTACGGCGCATAACGCCATGCCGCCTCCCCAGAGATAGATCAGGCGGGGCTGCTTGTGTGGCACGATCCGGTCGATGAGGATCGCCAGGATGAAGGGGATGAACAGATCCAGCAAGGATGCCAGCAGCTTGACAAACAAGGTCCATGAAAGTGCCAGGCGGTGAGGCTTGAGGTATGACAATGTTTTTTTCACGTATCCAGGCTCCTGTTCATGTCCCAGGCCTCAGCCCGCAGGCGCATTTTCTCAAGCAGCTGTTCCAGGATGCTTTTTTCTTCCTCCGTCATATCCCGGGACAGATAGGCATGCCACTGCGCGTTGACGTCGCGGATGACGGGGCAGGCATCCAGCGCCTTCTGCGTGGGATATACAGCCAGGAGCCGCCTGTCGTCCTGCCGCTGTTTCCGCGTGATGAAGCCCGTTTCCTCAAGCGAGGCCAGCTGCCGCGCCGCGTTGGAGGGGTTCACGTGCAGTTCGCGTGCCAGGTCCTCCTGGGACAATCCCGGCGACAGACAAATATGCAGGATATAAGGCGCCTGGAAAGCGGACAGGGAGAGCTCCCTGAGCCGTTCGCTTCGGAACTGATTGCCGCAGCGTGCCAGAATGCTGAGTTCCCGTGTGATGGCGGGCAAGATGATCACTCCTTGCGCCCGCAATGATTGCGCGAGCAATGAATAGTATAGTCACTGCCGCCCTCCTGTCAAGCGATCAGCGGCCCGGCGGTTGAAGCGGGTGCATAAGCGCGCTCCATCAAGAGAAGTATCTATTGATTACAGACGCCTGCGGCGATATAATGGCCAAAATTCTTTCAAAAAGGAGAGCCGCCCGGGGTAAGGGGGGGCACGGATTGGATGAAGGATCAGCTACAGAAACGTTTTGGCCTGCCAATGGCCATTGCCATGGTCGTCGGCATCGTGATCGGCAGCGGAGTATTCTTCAAAGCCGAAACCGTCCTGAAGGCCACCGGCGGCAACGTGAGCGCAGGTATTCTGGCCTGGGCGACCGTCGGCCTGGTGATGATCATCTGCGCCTACAATTTCTCCGTCCTTGCTTCACGCTATGAAAAGGTCAACGGCATTGTAGACTATGCGGAGGTGATGGTCAGCCCAAGGTACGGATACTGGATGGGATGGTTCATGACCTTCGTCTACCAGCCCAGCATCACGGCTGTGCTGGCCTGGGTGTCCGCACGCTATACCTGTGTGCTGCTGGGCTGGGATATCACAGGCGGGGCCTGCATGACGATCGCGGCTTTCTACCTGATCGCGAGCTACACAGTCAATACCCTCTCGCCCAGGATCGGCGGCAAGGTGCAGGTTTCCACCACCGCGATCAAACTGATCCCCCTGGTCGCGATGGCCATTGCCGGCAGCATCATAGGGCTCAGCAACGGCACACTGATGCAGAATTCCGCTGCCGCGCAGCTGGTCACGGGGGGGTCGACCGGGCTGCTGACCTCCGTGGTCGCGGTCGCTTTCGCTTATGAGGGATGGATTATCGCCACGTCCATCAACGCGGAGCTGCATGATGCGAAGAAGAACCTGCCCCGTGCCCTGGTGATCGGCAGCCTGATCGTGGTATCGGTCTATATCCTTTATTACATCGGCCTTGCCAGTGTCGTTCCCTCCGACGTCCTGATGCAAAGCGGTGAGCAAAGCGCGCGTCTGGCCTTCTCCCAGGTATTCGGCGGCGTGGCGGGTACCTTGCTTTTTGTCATCGTGATCATCTCCTGCCTGGGCACGCTCAACGGCTTGATGATCGGCTCCGTCCGCGGGATATACTCCCTGGCGGCCAGGAACCAGGGCCCAAAGCCGGACGTATTCATCTCCCTGGACCAGAAGACCAATATGCCTGGCAACTCCGCGATCGTTGGCCTGATGTTCTGCATGCTCTGGCTTGCCTACTTCTTCGGGGCGAACCTGGACGGGGTGAAATGGTTCGGGGCGTTCAGCTTTGATTCGTCCGAACTGCCCATCATCACGCTCTACGGCGCGTATATCCCCGTTTTCATCCGGATGATCACGAAAGATCAGGACCTGCCCGTATTCAAGCGCGTGGTGATGCCTGTCCTGGCGATCCTGTCGTGCCTGTTTATGGTGGGGGCAGCCATCATCAGTCACACCATGGCGGTGGTCTACTACCTGATCATCTTTGCCGTGATGATGCTGGCAGGCGTGGTCTTCCAGCGGCGCGCGGATCCTGCTACCGGCAGCAAGTAACCTTTTCAATGTGAAAATGACCCGGGAGCTGCCTGCGGAGACTTTCGCAGCAATCATGAAGATGGGTAATATGAAGATGGGCAGAGCAACGCACCGGACATTACCGGACAGATGAAGCCTGCGGCGTAGATAAGAACCAAAGAGAAACAGAGAGGAGATAGAACAATGATGAACAAACAGGCGATGAGCATCCTGCTTGCGCTGTGCATCATCATGGCACTTCCGGCGGCGGTCGCCTTGTCTGAAAAGGAATACATCCCCGTGGAGAATGAGGTCCCGCGCGTAGGACCCTATTCGCAGATGATCCGCGCCGGCGGATTCGTATTCTGCTCTGCGCAGGCGGCGTTTGATCCAGCCACCGGCAAACTGGTTGAAGGGGGCATTGCAGAGCAGACAAAACAGATCCTTTCAAACTTTTCCGCCGAGCTGAAGGATGCGGGACTGACGCTTGACGACGTTGTGGACGTCATCATCTACATGACGGACATCACGATGTTTTCGCAGATGAATGAGGTCTACGCCGGTTTCTTCAGCGAACCATATCCCGCAAGGGCATGCGTGGAGGTTTCCGGTCTGCCGGTTGAAGGCGCGCTTCTGACGATCAAGGTCATTGCCCTGGCGAAAGAATCAACAAGGCAAACCGCCGTGCCGTAAGGAGAGAAAGCCGGTTGCCCTCATTGCACACCAGCACCGGGCGCTGAGCGTGTATGGGCGAAACGGTCAATGTAAAGCCAATTTGGTTAATGTACAATGAGGAATCCAACCACCGGCAGAAACGCTTTTATCGCTTGCCGGACCCCTGAGCATGATTTATTGACATAAAACCATGAGAGGACAAGATGGAAGAACCTCCCATGAAGATCAATGGGATCCGCGGTACATTTCCTGTATGGACCTCAGATGTGAATGCGCTGCCAAGCAGACTGACATGCCCGGGACATAAAAACTGCACCCAATGAACGTGTTGCACGCGCCCTTGAGCATCTCTGCCTCCTGTGTTACGATGTGGCCAGGAAATAAGAAGGAATGCGTGTGCTGATGAACGGTCTTTGCAGACTCTCCAACCGGCACAAAGACCGGGGGAGGACCGTCCCCCTGAGGTGAAAAAGTGTCTTACTTAACAAGCAGGAGGGGATAAATATGCTGGACAGAATCGGGATCAAGCAGCAGGCCAGAAATCTGCTGAACCAGAGGCGCGCTGACGCCGTACTCATCTACCTGGTCGGCACCCTGGTCAACATCGGCGCCGGCGTGATCATCCCGGGTCTTGGCGCGCTGCTGGTGATCCCCATCCAAATCGGCATGTGCCTGGCATTCCTCAGGGTATGGCGGGGGCGCAGCGCTGAAATCAACGATGTATTCATCCCCTTTAAGGACTACGGAAGGAATCTCATCGGCCTGCTTTGGGTAGGCCTGTGGGTTGCCCTGTGGTCTTTCCTGTTCGTTATTCCCGGCATCATCAAGGCCCTCTCCTACTCCATGACGCCCTATATCCTGTCGGACTGTCCGGAGGTCAAGGAGACGGAGGCCATCCGTCTTTCCATGCGCATGACGAAGGGGCACCTCAGCGACATTTTCATGTTCCACCTCAGTTTCATCGGCTGGAGCATGCTCAGCGCCTTTACCGTCGGCATCCTGGAAGTCCTTTTTGTCGGTCCCTACCGCGGCATTGCCGGAGCGGGCCTGTACGAGCAGCTCAGGAAAGAGGCCCTTGAAAACGGCGTCGTCCGGCCGGATGAACTTGGCACAGGCCGGGACGCGACTGCCTGAGAACCGGCATTCAAATCGGCGGGGATTTCCACCGCCCTGAGAAAATGAAATCACCGCGCGTTCAAGGGAACCGCGTCCGACGGTAAAGGATGAAGGGATCAACTGGCGCGGCATCAGCGTCTGCCTTCAGGCGGCGGGATATCCCGACTTGCTGGGTACAAACCAGCACTGCGCGCCCTTGAGGGCCTCGCCGGCCTGTGACAGGATGCGGCCAAGCCTTGGAAAAGACACCATGAACGACGTCCATTCATCACAGGCCTGCCAACGGTATTATTGACACACCGGGTAAACACTTGACTTTTCTATGCGAAACTGTTATGATAAAGGCATGGATGAGTTAAGAACGAACGCGAAACATGTATCTCAAGCGCAGCAGTATGAGATCCGCAAGAACATCGTGCGTCTGCTGAGGAAGGGACACAAGCCCGCT
>CAZVSG010000080.1:0-10378 GCA_964629345.1 uncultured Christensenella sp.
CGGACAGCAAAAACAACATGTACCCTGTCTGCGCAGGGGTTTCAGGTCTGATCAAGTTGACTCAGTTTGTGCTGATGACGGGTTGGACGATGGCAT
Organism: uncultured Christensenella sp.; assembly: GCA_964629345.1. Classification (GTDB taxonomy): domain Bacteria; phylum Bacillota; class Clostridia; order Christensenellales; family Aristaeellaceae; genus UBA6115. The sequence continues at coordinate 97 of CAZVSG010000080.1, forward strand.
GCGGTTGCGTGTCGATGTGTTTCGGATGCTGACATTTCCTCACTTGTTTGTCGAATAACTTGATCATATCACAAGCTTTTCATCCAGGCAAGCCTGAATCGGATATTTTGTCAGGTTCCCCCGGAGAAGTAAATTCACAAAGTAACTTCCACAGTGGAAGATGCGGTGGAAGTTAGTGAGAGACGGATTTGCTGGTGGAGCTTAGTCTGAGAAGAAAAGGAGCTCAGACAATGAATCGAAAAGAGAACAAGTACAAGCATCTGACCCTGGATGAGCGAATCGAGATCCAGGAGTGCCTTGCCAAAGGGATGACGTTCAAAGCCATCGCACGGCGTATCGGCAAGGATCCGACAACCATCTCCAAAGAAGTGAAAGCCCACCTGCAAACACACACCAACAGCTTCGTAAAGACGGAAGAACCCTGTTCCAAGCTGCTCAAAGCACCTTTTGTTTGCAACTCCTGCGAGAAGAAATCCCGAAACAGCTGTTCCCATCCCCGTCACATCTACCATGCAAAACGGGCGCAAGCGGATTACGAAGCCCTCTGGGTTGAAGCGCGCGAAGGCATCCCGCTGACCAGGGAAAGCTTCTATGAAACAGAAGCCATCATCTCCCGTGCTGTCAGGAACGGGCAGCATGTGTACCACGCCATTCACGCCAACCGGCTGCCTGTTTCTCATGCCACCGTCTACCGTCATATCCGCAAGGGGTACTACTCCATTGGACCCATTGACCTGCCGCGCGCTGTCAAGTTCAAGCCGCGCCATGCCAAACCCTGTGAATATGTTCCCAGGAAGGCAAAAGAAGGCCGCGTTTTTGCTGATTATCTCTCCTTTGTTGAGCACGACCCTTCCCTGGGCGTGACACAGCTGGATACTGTCATTGGCAGACCCGGCGGCAAAGTCATCATGACCCTTCTCTTCACTCAGTCTGACTTCATGTGCGGTCTGCTGATGGAGAATAAAACCGCTGCCGAAGCCGCGCGTCAAATCCAGGGCTTAAAGCTTCGCTTAAACACGCTTGGCTTCTCGTTTGGCTCTTTGATTCCTTTGATTCTGACTGATAATGGCGGTGAGTTCAGCAACGTTTCTGCGTTTGAGAACGATTTGGAGGGGCATGCCGAGTCGCATCTGTTCTTCTGTGACCCAAATGCTCCCTACGAAAAACCGCACATCGAGAAAAACCACACGATCTTTCGTGATCTTGTCCCCTCCGGCTCTTCCTTTGACGGTTTTTCTCAAGACACGGTCAACCTGATTTTTTCCCATGTCAATGCCGTCAAGCGTAAGCTCTTCAACGGTAAAAGTGCCTATGATATGTTTTCTTTTACCCACTCTGCCGAAGTTGCCGAAGCACTCGGTATTTCTTCCATTGACCCGCTGAGTGTCATCCAGTCACCGGCGCTTTTAAGATGATTTCCGTCTTAACCTAACTTCCGCCGCCGCAGAACTTAGTCTGTGAAATCACCCTCACAGGCTTGTTTGCTGACCACCTTTTTTCAAAAAACCGCTCTTTTCACCATCTTTTTGTACCCAACGCCATGGCTCTCACACTTATTTCCGCTGGTTTCTCATGCTTACTTCCACATCCTCTACACTGTGGAAGTTACTTTGTGAATTTACGGTTCCCCCGGAGAAGCGCTGCGGAGAGAGACCGGCCGGACAATCGTCATTCCCGGAATATTCCGCTTGCATCCCCAAAGAAGATAGGCTATAATGCTCCTCGCGCGCTGATGTAGCTCAGGCGGTAGAGCACATCCTTGGTAAGGATGAGGTCATGGGTTCGAGTCCCATCATCAGCTCCAGCAAGAGCCCTGGAATGGAAACATTTCAGGGCTTCGCGCATCATTCCTCCGCCGCGCCTGGAAAGATCAGTTCTGTCATTCCTGGTTGATCTTCTGGATGAGCGAGGTCAGGTTGTTCAGGCCCACGCTGAAGCCGAGCGAATTGTCCAGCGTATAGTCCGCGCAGGCGTGGTAGAAGCCGATGTGCTTGTTGTATTCATGAATGACGTCCTCATAGGAACCGTCCTTGAGCGTGGGACGCCGGTCCAGCTTGATGTCGGACAGGATCTGGTCCAGCGGGCGGTCGATATGAATGATGACGCCATGGTTCTGCATCAGCTGGATGTTCTCCTTGACAGTCGGAAGCCCGCCTCCGGTCGAAACGATGCAGGGCGGCTCCCCGGCCAGCTCAATGAGCACCCCGGACTCGGCATTGCGGAAAAAGTCCTCTCCGAACGCGGCGTAGATCTCATTGACGCTCATCCCCATCATTTCCGTCACGCGCTGGTCTGTATCCAGAAAGCGGACGTTCAGGCTGGCTGCCGCCTTCCTGCCGAGGCTGGTTTTACCGCCTCCGGACATACCGACCAAGAAAACATGCATACGCAACATGGAACTCTCTCCCGTCAGGCTTTGATTGCATATCCCGGATGGGCGGATTATACCACAGCGCTTCCGGCCGTACAAGAAAAGCCGCGGCTATCAAAACCGCGGCCCAAAAGGACGATCGCGTTCAGGCGCTTTTCGCCTGTTCAGCCAGTTTGGAGAAGGCCTGGGCGTCGTTGACCGCCAGCTCTGCCAGCATCTTGCGGTTGATCACGATTCCCTTGCGCTTCAGGCCGTTGATGAAAGCGGAGTAGTTCATGCCGTTGAGCCGTGCCGCCGCGTTGATGCGGACGATCCAAAGACGGCGGAAATCGCGCTTCCTGTGCTTGCGTCCGATATAGGCATAGCGGAGCGAACGGCGCACCTGTTCGCTGGCTGCGCGGTACTGCCTTGATTTCGCACCGAAGTAGCCCTTGGCCAGTTTGAGCATCTTCCGACGCTTTTTCTGGGCATTCACTGCCCGTTTGATTCGAGCCATGTTGAGTATCCTCCTTAAAAAGCGTTGAAATTACTGCTGGATCAGCCTGCGGACGGTCGCGGCTTCCTTCTTGTTCATCAGGAATCCGCCGGCGCGGAGATGGCGGGTGCGTTTGGTCTTCTTCTTGGTCATGATGTGGCCCAGGTTCATGCTCTTGTGTTTGACAAGGCCGCTTTTGGTCAGGCGGAAGCGCTTGGCCGCGCCGCGGTGCGATTTCATTTTGGGCATATGGGTACGTCCTCCTTCAATTGGGCTGCAGTGCGTCAGGACAAAAAGTCCTAAGCCTGAAGCTCTTTGTCTGCCTTGGCCGGTTTTTCCTGTTTGGGAACAAGGATCATGATCATGTGGCGGCCTTCCAGGTTCGGCGCGCGCTCGATGACTGCCACGTCGCTGATACGGTCTGCGAACTCCTTCATGACGCGATAGCCGATCTCGCTGTGAGTGATCTGACGGCCGCGGAAACGGATGGTGACCTTCACCTTGTCCCCCGCCTTCAGGAACTTGACGGCGTTCTTGGCCTTGGTCTGGATGTCGTTCTCCTCAATGGTGGCTGACAGCTGCACTTCCTTGAGCGAAACGGTCTTCTGGTTCTTGCGCATTTCCTTTTCGCGCTTGGCCTGCTCAAAGCGGTGCTTGTCATAATTCATCAGCTTGCACACCGGCGGCTGTGCCTTCGGCACGATCTTGACCAGGTCAAGATGCGCCTCCTCGGCCAGCTGCATCGCCTGCTCAGTGGGCATGATGCCCAGCTGTTCGCCGTTCTCGCCGATGACGCGGACTTCGCGGTCGCGGATCCCATCATTGATCGTCAGTTCCGTATTGATTTGCGTCCACCTCCGATAATAGAAAATTGGCGGGCAAAAACCCGCCAATCCGAAATACTTCGTATCCCTTGCACCAGACAAATCGGGTCCGTCAGGTGAGAAGCGGGCTGCTTCTGCTTATCGCAAGGACTATCATACCGCTCTTTATACGGTCTGTCAAGCGTCAGTCGCCACTTTTGTCTTCCGTAACGGCTTCAAGCGGCTCCTCCTCCGGAGAAACGACGTTTTGGGACGCCTCGGCAACGGCCTTGTCGATCTCATCCTGATGGTAGGTCACCTGCTCCTGAGCAAGCCACTGCGTATAGGCTGCGCTGAACGCCTCGTTCTTCCTGGTCGCGATCAGGTAGTCCTCTATCTCCTGGCGGATCGCGTCGGTCATGATGAGGCCGGAGGGAAGGTCGCGAAGGTACATGAGGATGTGGATCCCGCGGCTGCCCACGACCGGATCGCTGACGTCCCCGGGCTGCTCCATCTTCTCAGAGAACGCAGCGGCAGTAAAAGCGGGCTCATAGACCACAGACTGGATGTGGACCGGATAACCTTCAGCCAGCGTTGCCTCATCCATCATGCCGGGGTCGGTGCCGTACTCGCGGATCAGGTCCGTGAAGCTTTCGCCGCGCCCCAGGCGCTCGTTGATCAGATCGATGTCGGCCTTGCGTGAATCCAGCACCGCCTGGCGGGCGGCGTCCAGCATTTCCTGGGTGACCGGCGGCTGCGCGGTTGCATCGCTTTCCGGCGCAGGCTCGCTGCCTTCGATCGCCTCCGCCTCCGCTTCCCCCTGCTGTTCTTCAAATCTGGCATTCAGGGACTGGTACTCCTGCAGCAGCGCTTCATCGGCGCTCAGCAGGATATGGATCATGCAGCGGTACCCTTCCGGCGTGTACCAGCTGGTCTGGCCCGCAAACTGTGTCATGTACTCATACTGAGCGATATCGTTCTGGTAGGTTTCCTGGTACATCGCCCCGTACTGGCTGAATACACCCTGCACCTCTTCCTCGCTGGGCTGATAGTCACCCGTCAGGTACTGGGCCAGGCGGTCCATGGCCGCGCTCTCACGCAGATTTCCCGCCAGGATCTCCTTTGACATGCCTTCAGCAAGGAACATTTCCTCCGCCTGCTTCAGCGCTGCCTCACGGGCTTCCTCGGTGTCCTCGCTCTGATAATAATCCGCATAGCTGTTCATGGCGCTGCCCCACTGCGCGGCGGCTTCCTGTTCAAAGGCATCCAGCTCTTCCTGCGAAAACTGGTCAAATCCCAGGTCCGCTGCCTTCTTCCACAGGATGTTCCGCTGGATGAGGGCATCCAGCACCGTGGCGTAATCCGTTTCGTCGGCGATGTACTGATTATCTATAAATACGGGGATCATCCTGTCGACTTCGCTTTTCAGGATGTCCACGCCGTTGACGGTTGCCAGGGCAGGGTCACTGGGCGCAGCCGTCTCTCCGAGTGCGGAGAATGCGCCCAGCGTCAAGGTCAAGGACAGCAGAAGTGCAATGAGGCTCTTTTTCATTCGTTTTGTTCCTTTCTATCCGGTCGGTACAGTCCATTATGGCATATTCCGCCCGACCGCCACAAGCAATGGGGCGGATGTGTTACATCTTGTTCACAAATCGGGCGTTCAGGAGTCCCTCATTACGGCCAGCTGGCCGTCCAGGTCCGAACGGGACCGGAGGATGGTATTCCCCGTCGCCTGCGCGGCCATCAGGTAGCGGACCGCGTCGGCGTTCATGACCTCCCCGGGGATCACGACCGGGATGCCGGGCGGGTAGACCGTGACGTTCTCCGCCATCACGCAGCCCTCGGATTCTTCAATGGGGACGCAGATGAACGGCGCCCGCTCAGCGGTGGCCAGAGGCACGGCGCTTTGCACCTGAGGCGCCATCAGGGGCACCTTGACCGATTTTGCCGGCGTAAGTTTCCTGTCGATCCCCAGCAGGATGTCTCCGAAGCGTTCCATCGTCTCCACCGTATCCCCCATGCCGGTCATCGCCAGCACGCCCTGGGGGTTGATCATCTCGGGTTCCGTCGAATAATCGTTGCGCATGAACTCCGCCAGCTCATGGCCGTTGACGTTGCTGTTGAGGGTGGAAATGAACACCTTGCTCGGATCCAGCCCAAAGATATTGTCCAGCGCCTTGCCGCGCTCCTTGCCGTAGCCCAGCACGCGAAGGTGCTTCAGCCCCATGGCTTTTTGCTGAAACGCCTCAAGCGCCTGTCCCCAGGACTCGAAAAGCTCCGGCCCCCTGTCCCTGATCAGCCTGACGCAGGAGTCGATGCTGGCAAGCAGCAGGAAAGATGGGCTGGTGGTTTCAAAAACCGAGAGCTGCCTGCGCATCTCGTGCGCGAGGGAAGGGGTCCGCACGTGGGCCAGGGCCGTCTGGGTCAGGGAGGGCATGGTCTTGTGGAGGCTCTGAATGACGATGTCCGCCCCCGCGCTGACGGCGCCGGAGGGGAAATAGGGTGAGAAGCCAAGATGCGCGCCATGGGCTTCATCGACGATGACCGTCAGCCCATGCCGGTGGGCGATGCGGATGATCTCCGGCAGGTCGCTCATCACGCCTTCATAGGTGGGGCAGGTGATGATCAGCACCCTTGCGTCGCTGTGACGGGCAATGGTCCCCTCGATTTTTTTGACGTTGAGCGAGGCCATGATCTGGTAACGCAGGTTGGTCTGCGGATAGATGAAATGCGGTTTAAGGTTGTTGATGGCCAGCGCGTGGTAGACGGAGCGGTGGCAGTTGCGCGACATGAGCACGCTGTCCCCGGGCGCGGTCACGGCGCGGATCGCCGCGAGCAGGCCCACCGTGCTGCCGTTGATCAGAAAAAAACTGTGCCTTGCCCCGAATACCTCCGCCGCCTGCTCCATAGCGTCCCTGAGGATGCTTCCCGCCGCATGCAGGTGATCGAACCCCTTGATCTCCGTGATATCAAGATCCGCCGCCAGTGTTTTCAGGTAGGGTGCGAGCTGGATATTCCGTTTATGCCCGGGCATGTGCATCGGCAGCGTGACCGGGCAGGATTTCTGCAGCAGTTCAAGCAAGGAATCCGCCATTCTCAACCTCATTCGTCATTTTGTCAGCGAGCCTCGGAGAGTCTCTCTTCGGTCAAGCGCTGGTGTGCATTATACGCACGCATTCTTCGCTGCGCAAGAAGATATTTCAGGCCCTCGGACAGCCTGAAAAAGCAAGGCTGCCATTGAAAAGGCAGCCTTTTTCTTCCCTGGGATTCATGGGCCGTCCTCCTCGACAACAAAGTTGCCGGAGGGCGTCGGGGAGGGGGGCGGCACGTCCGGCAGGGCGCTGTCCGGCGGATCCGTCGGAAGGGGGGTAGGCTCCGCCTGCGCGGAGGACACGGCGAGATCAAAGAGGAATTGCTGGGTCTTCCTGTCCGCGCTGCCGCTGGAGCCCAGCCTGTTGTCCTTCTGGAAGGCCTTGACAGCGGCCTTGGTCCCCTCCAGGTAGGCGCCGGTCACCGTTCCTTTATAATAGCCCAGTTCCTTCAGCTTGCTCTGGAGCCAGTAGACGTCATACCCTTCCATCCCTGACTTCAGGTTGCGGGGCTCCGATACCGGCGGCACGGAGCCGTCATAGGCCGGGGCCTGGGTCGGGACGGGGGTCGCATTGTGAAGCCAGGTGGACTTGCTGAATTCTCCGGGTTTGCTGGCGGCTTTCAGCTCCGGATCAAGCGGCGCGTTTTCATGGATGAGCACCTGGGTGCCGGCGCCGACGTTGTCATAGATCCACTTGGCGTCAGCAACGGTGAGGCGGATGCAGCCGTGGGAGGCGCGGGAGCCGAGTTTTCGGACAGAGTTCATGTTCACGTCGTCGAGGTTATTGGAATTGTAGATCACGGAATGGAAGGCGATCTCGCCGTCGATTCGCACCCACCAGCGCGCTTTGCCGCCGCCCCAGTTGGGGAACTCCGCCCAGCGGGCTTTCCGGCCCGTAAGCGTATACGTACCCGGCCTGCTGGGGTAACTGGCCGTTCCGGTCGAGCAGAGGAATACCTTTTCCAGTCTTGTGAACTGCCCGTATTCATCCCTGGCGAAAACCTTGATGAGCTGGTTGTTGACGTCCACCTCGATGGAATAGGGAACGGGCGTGGGCGCGGGCGAAGGCTTCGGCACCCCGCCGGCCCTGACGACGTCCAGGGAAAACAGAACGTTCCAGGTCTGCTCCCCGACCACGCCGTCCGGGACCAGGCCGTTCAAACGCTGAAACTCCTTGACGGCCTTGCTGGTATGCTCATAGAACCCGCCCGTCAGCTTCCGGTCAAAGTATCCCAGCGCCGTGAGGCGCTCCTGGATCAGCCTGACCTGGCTGTTCTTGGCGCCGTAGGCGATGATGCCGGCATATTTCACCTCCGTCGGCGGGGTCGGAATCGGCATCGGCGTTGAGGCGGGGTCGGGCGTGGGCATCACGATGTCATCGGAATACAGCCTGATCAGGGTCTGCACGTCCGCGCTGCCGGTTTTTGGAAGGCCGTTTTCCTCCTGGAAATGGCCGACCGCGGCGGTGGTCCCGTCCAGATAGTTGCCGGATACCTGTCCCCAGTAATAGCCCAGCTCGCTCAGCCGCGTCTGAAGACGGCTGACGTCCTTGCCGCTGTCCCCCTTTTTCAACGGACGGTGGGCGTCTCCGTAGATCAATTCCTGAAGGTCAAGATCCGCGACGCCGGTCACCTCCAGCCCGTACGCTTCCTGGACCGCGCGGATGGCATTGCGGGTCGCGTCCAGGTAGTTGCCCGTCACAGGGCCGGCATAATAGCGCAGGTCTTTCAGCCGTGTCTGCAGCAGCCTGACTTCCTCGCCCTTATCGCCGTGGCGAAGCTCCCGGCCTTCGGACGTGACGATGACGACCTCCTCCTCCCCCGTCCTGGCGTCTTCCGCGGACGCGAGGGAAAGCAGGCACGTCAGTGCCAGAAGGAGCGTCAGCAATCGTTTCATCCCAAAACCTCATTCCGTACGTTCATGGACTGGATTGTAAAATACCTGACATATATATGCAAGATGTCAGAAATAATGTTTTCAAATCCGTCACTATATGGCCGCCCGCCGCGGCCTGCACAGGAAAACAGGTCTTTTCGGCTATGCTTCAGCCTTCTCCGCGTCCGCCAGCCTGTCCCCCAGGATGACCCCCATGACCGAAGCCATCATCAGCCCGCGGGTCCAGCCGCTGGAATCGCCCAGGGAATAGAAGCCCCTGATGTTGGTATTCAGGTGCTCATCCATCCTGACGCGGTTGGAGTAAAACTTCAGCTCAGGGGAGTACAGCAGCGTTTCCGGCGAAGCAAAACCGGGCACGACCAGCTCCATGGACTGGATGAAGGCGACGATGTTGGTCATGGCGCGGTACGGCATGGCGGCCGTGATATCCCCCGCGACGGCGTCCTTCAGGGTGGGTTTCACATTGGCGCGCAGCAGCTCCTTCTCCCAGGTCCGCTTGCCGTCCAGGATGTCCCCGAAGCGCTGCACCAGGATATGCCCGTTGGCCAGCATGTTGGTGAGTTCGCCGATCTTCTTCGCGTAGGCGATGGGCTGATTGAAGGGGATGTTGAAGTTATGCGAGGAGAGGATGGACAGGTTGGTATTCTCGCTCTTCCTGTCCTTGAAGCTGTGCCCGTTGACAACCGCGAGGTCGTCGTCATAATTCTCCTGGCTGACAAAGCCGCCGGGGTTCTGGCAGAAGGTCCGGACCCTGTCCCTGAACGGGTGCGGATAGCCGATGAACTTGCCCTCATAGAGCACGTCATTGATCTCTTCCATCACCTCGCTGCGCACTTCGACCCGAACCCCGATGTCCACCGTGCCCGGCTGATGGGCGATGCCATGTTCCTGGCAGGTCTTCTCCAGCCAATCCGCGCCGCGCCGGCCGGTGGCAATGACGGTGTCCCTGGCCCTGATCTCCTCGCGGCCGGTACCGTCCGGGCTTTCCGCGATGACCCCCACGCATTGGCTGTCAGTCAGCAGCAGATCGACGCAGTTGGCCCCGAACCTGATTTCCACGCCCTTTGAGATGAGGTACTCCTGGATCGCTCCGTAGATCTGCTGTGCCTTTTCCGTTCCCATATGCCGGATCGGGCAGTCCACCAGCCTGAGACCGGCCTGGATGGCGCGGCGGCGGATCCCCTTGAGCCTCTCGTCCTCCACCAGACCCTCCACGCTGGGTTCCGCGCCGAACTCAAGGTAGATGCCGTCGGTGTAGTCGATCATGTCCTGGCAAAAGCCGGCGCCGACCAGATCGGGCAGCTGCCCCCCCACTTCGCCGGAGAGGGACAGCTTGCCGTCTGAAAAGGCCCCCGCGCCGGAAAAGCCCGTGGTGATATGGCAATACGGACGGCAGGATACGCAGCGGCCCGCCGTGCCCTTGGGACAGCGCCGCTTTTCGATGGGCTGTCCTTTTTCAAGGATCAGGATCTTTTTTCTGCTGCCCCGCCGCAGCAGCTGGATGGCGGTGAAGATCCCCGCAGGCCCCGCGCCGACGATCAAACAGTCATAATGCATCAGGTTTCCCCGTCCTTTCATCAACGGTGTCATCTTATGAAAACCGGCCGTCTGTGTCAACTTGACGGCAGAAGCGCAAACGGGGAGAA
>CAZVSG010000081.1:0-10315 GCA_964629345.1 uncultured Christensenella sp.
GCGAAGCGGGCGGACGCCGTCATCCTGTGCGTGGGCCTTGATGCCACCCTTGAGGGCGAACAGACCGACACCAGCAACTCCTTCGCCGCTGGTGACAAGCCGGACCTTGAGCTGCCCTCTTCGCAGCGCCGGCTGCTGGAAGCGGTCGTGAAGACCGGAAAACCCGTCGTCACGGTGGTCGCCTCCGGCAGCGCGCTGAGGGTGGAGGAGGGCAACGCCGTTCTCTGGGTCGGATACCCCGGCCAGGCGGGCGGTAAGGCGCTGGCGGACATCCTCTTTGGGAAGGTATCCCCCTCCGGCAGGCTGCCTGTCACGTTCTACCGGTCTGACAGGGACCTGCCGGCGTTTACGGACTATTCGATGAACAACAGGACCTACCGTTACTTCAAGGGTCCAGTGCTGTATCCTTTCGGCTACGGGCTTTCCTATACCCGCTTTTCCTACAGCGCCGCTTCATACGGGGACGGCGCGGTCGACGTCGACGTGACCAACGCAGGCGGCGTTGACGGGGAAGAAGTAGCGCAGGTCTACGTCAGGAACCACCATCCTGAAGCGCCGGAAAACCCGGTGCTCTGCGGCTTTCTGCGTGTTGCGCTCAGGGCCGGAGAAAAGAAGAGGATCCGCCTGCCCTTGTCCGAACACGCCTTCTTTGTGGTGGACCAAAAGGGGAAGACCATCCCGAACACGGGGGATAAAACGCTTTATGTCGGGGGCAGCCAGCCCGATCATAGAAGCGCTGAACTTTTGGGTCAGGAGCCTCTGCGCATAAAGGTGATGGACGGCACGGGAGAAGCGTGAAGAGGAGAAGATGGAACAGATCTTTTTCGTTCCCAGCATCCAATACTTTGTCAATCGGATCTGCACGCCGGCATGGGTCATTTCCCGTCAGCTGATCGACTTCCATGACCTGACCTACGTCGTCGGCGGAAAGGGCGAATACGTCATCGACGGGGTCTCCTGCCCTGTCGGCGAGGGCGACCTGCTGTACATCCCGCCCGGGACCTGGCGCGAAGCCAAAACGGACGAGAAAGACCCGATGCGGCTGTACGCCTTCAATTTTTTTCTGTATGATGCGGATTTCAGGCCTACGAAGCTGCCCCTGCCGCTGGGCTGTCATATCAGGCATGACGTAAAGCTGGAGCATCTGCTGCTTCGCATCAGGCAGATCTATGCGCTGAGGGAAATGACGTGCCAGATGCAGGCCGCGGCGCTGTTTATGGAGATGATCAGCCACCTGCTCATCCTGACCGGGCTCATCCAGGGCACCGGCAGCGACCCCAGGGTGCAGAAAGCGGCGGCCTACGTCACGGATCATATCTCCCGGCATATCAGTACCGGAGAGATCGGCGCCGCCGTGGGGCTGCACCCCGGCTATCTCAACAAACTGACCATGAAGTATACCGGGAAGACGGTCAGCCGCTTCATCACCAGCATCCGCGTGAATATGGCGGAGGATGCCATCGCCTTTGAGGGAATCACGGTCAGCGAGGCGGCGGAGCATTTTGGTTTCTCCGATATTTACCATTTCAGCAAGGTGTTCAAGAAATACAAGGGGTATCCGCCCTCAGCGGCAAAAACGATGCTGCATTAAGCTCTGAATACCAACATCGCGCCGGGGGCAGGCTCAAAGGCCTTCACCGGGATCTGTTCGTACCCCCTGATCCTTGCCGTCTTCGCGTTCGCGAAGCCGGTTTCATTCAGCCCATCGGCGAAGGAGAGCAGGAACTCCCTGCTGACGGGGGCGTCAGCATGCGGCGCCAGCGCAATCCTGAATGGAAGGTCCGTCAGGGAGCGGAATGATCGGGCATAGGTCCTGACGTCCAGCGCTTCGGGGAAGAAGACCCATGTTTGCGGATTCCAATTGTCTCCCAGCAGGAGCAGTTCGCGCTCAAGCACAAACAGCGCAATGGAACCCGGTGTATGCCCCGGGGTTTTTATCACCTTTGCGCTCAGCCCGCCCAGCTCGAACACGGCGGCATCCAGTATCTCCGGCTCAGGGATCGACGCTGACAGATAGTGTTCCCTCTCCCCACTGCCAAGTCTGGCGGTTTCAGCGATCCTCTCCCGCTCCCTTCTCCCCGTATATTCCCTGAACACGGGCAGGTCCTGCGGCAGCATCAGGCTTGATGGGAAATGCATCGCGCCCAGGGCATGATCGTGATGCCCGTGGCTGAGCACCAGCGTCAGGGGAAGGTCGGTGATCCTGCGGATCAACGCGTGAAGATCCAGGATGCCGTAACCGGCGTCAAACAGCAGCGCTTTCTCCCTGCCCAGCAGCAGCGTCACGTGGACGCCCAGCGGGTCGCGGATCTGCTTCACGCCAGGGAAAACGTCGCTGACAGCGAAGTCACGCATCCATTCCTTCCTCATGCACGCTGATGAAGCGAACGGAAGACAGGTCCAGTGAGCAGCCCGGCAGGAACAGGAAAGATACGTCCCCGCTCCCCTGGAAAGGCTGGCCCAGCGGAAAGACCGCCTTACGGTATTCCATCGCGCGGGTCAGGTCCAGCATCGCGCGCGTCTGCCCTCTGTCTGTCTGGAAGGTGAGCTGTACTGCGTTGTGGTGGTTCTCCGTCCGCCAGATGATCTCCACCCGGTCAGCACCGCCACCTGTAAAACGCATCCCCTCAAAGGACAGGTTGGTGTTGTTGCCGATGTCAAGGACTTCCCCGCCTGAACGCCTGAAACGGTCGCCGTACAGCGCATCGCATTCCGCCGCCTTCATGAGACCATATGCTCCCGCCCCGTGATGGAAAAGGAAGCCCTTCATGTGTGTCTTGACCCTGAACACAAAGCAAAGGCCGGCCTTGCTCCGCAGTTTTCTGGGCAGCTTGACGCGGACCTCCTGGTACACGTTCCACTTCATCCCCAGGTCATAGAAGGGCTCGCAGAGTTTCTCAGGCCCTTCGCCGTATACACCCTCCCAGATCTCAAAATGGAAGGGTTCCCCGGTCATCGGGAAGAGCCAGACGCTCAATTCATCCGAATCTTCATGGCCGAAATCCAGCCCTTCGTAGCAGATCCAGGCTTCCGAGTCAAAAGGGGTGGCGACCCCGCGTTCGTTCCCGTTGCCCAGCGCGACGCTGCTTTTGCTGTACAGGGCGGCCGAAACAAAGCTGAAGGGGTCAAGAACAGGCTTGCCGAAGCCCTTGAGCTCCATGGAGATCTGGCTGTACAGCGCGATGTGATCAAGGCCGTTCTTCACCCCGCAGCGGATGTACACCACACCGTCACCATGGGGGATGATCGTTGCCTCAAGACCGTCCCCGCCGACGTTCAGTTCGCCCAGGTTGCTATCCACGCCGGACGCGTTGGTCAGGCGCCAGGACAGGTCTGAATACGTCGCGTTCTCCGGCAGGAGTGTCGCCTTAACATGATGCCCTTCCCGGGTCAGCTCAATTTTCCGTACGGGGATGACATCCGTTATGAATTCCGCCGAGACCTGAAGCTCCTGCCCGGCATCGCGCCGGATCACCGCCAGCAGCTTGCCGCTGAACATGCCGCGCGTGTCCTGCTGATAGGGCGTATCGTCCGCGGCGTCACCGTTGTCCAGGCCCAGCAGTTCGCCGCCCTGCACCTTGACGCGGACAAGGCGGTTCGCGTTTTCCACCGGCGTTCCGTACCCGTCCAGCGCTGTGATGGCCGCGAAGCTCAGCTCGCTTTGATGTTCAAGGGAGACCACCAGCTGTTCAGCCTCCCCGAAGGATGACCGGGCGACCGAGGCGGTCTCTTCCCCCTCAGCGCTGTACGCTTTTGCCGTCAGGGTCCCCTTTTGGTAGGGGACGATCCAGTTCTGCGTGATCTCACCGTTCATCCTGCGTTTGCCCAGGCTTAGCCCGTTCAGGAACAGCTCCGCCTCCGGCTGGTTCGTGCAGACACGCACATCGATCTGCTGTCCCTGTGAAAAATCCCAGTAGGGGAACAGGTGCACCATCGGCGAGCCCTTCGGGTCCGTCCACGCGGACTGAAAGAGATAAAACGCGTCTTTTTCAAATCCCGCGGTGTCCAGCATGCCGAAATAGGAGTTCTTCGTGTGATAGGGGGTCGGCTCCCCCAGGTAGTCCTGGCCGGACCAGACGAAATGGCCCAGGGAAAAGAGAGTGTCCCTGTCGTCCTTGATGCAGCTGTCAACGTTTCTGGCGCCCCAGCTGGTCGTGCTGTTGCCCAGGGAGGAGCATTGAAGGTCATCATCCGAAAGCGTCGGCTGGCTCAGTGGAAAATGATAGATCCCACGGCTCTGGACGGTCGAGCAGGTTTCGCTGCCGAAGATGATCCAGTCCGGATGCGCTTCGTGATGGGCCCGGTAGAGGCGTTCCGTGTAGTTGTAGCCGACCGCTCCCAGAAGCTCCGCACAGCGCTGGGTATTTTCCCATGCCATGTAGTTGGAGCCCAGCGCGATCAGCGCCTGACCGCGCGGATCATGTTTCCTGACCAGGGCGCTCAGCTTTTCAAGCAGTTCGCTGCCTTTTTGGTAATCCGCATGTGTGTCCGGGATCTCATTCCCAATGCTCCACAGGATGACGGAAGGTCGGCTGCGGTCCCGCCTGATCCAGCTGGCTGCGTCCCGCTCATGCCACCCGTCGAAGAAATTGCTGTAGTCATGGGCGGTTTTCCCGATGGCCCAGACGTCGGAAAACTCACTGACGACCAGCATCCCCATTTCATCCGCCAGGTCCATGAGCACGCTGGAGGGAGGGTTGTGCGCGGTGCGCACCGCATTGACCCCCATCCGTTTCAGGGCGGCAAACTGCCGCCTGATCAGGTCGGGGTGCACGGCGCAACCCAGTACGCTGAACTCCTGATGCAGGCAGACGCCGTTCAGCTTTACCCTTTGCCCGTTGATGGAAAAGCCTTCATCAGGGGAAAAGCGGAGAAGCCGGAAACCGATGCGCGTGTCAACGGTGTCCTGCACCTGCCCGTTCACGATCAGCTCCGAGCGCAGGGTGTACAGCCTTGGATGCTCCGGTGACCATGGTTCCAAGTCGCCCTTCTCAAGGATGGTATGGCGCAGCTCATAAGGCTTTCCTTCGGTTTCGACCTCTGCGGTCACCTCATACTCCGGCTGCCCGCCCTTCAGCCCGGCGGTGACGCAGACGCCTCCATCCCTGAAGTGGCAGGGATTTTTGAGGATGAGGTGGACGTCCCTGAATATGCCGGCGCCGGTATACCAGCGCGCGCTTGGGAAACGGCAGTCCACTTTCAGCAGCAGTTCGTTTTCACCCTCCGGTTTCAGGAAGGCGGTGATCTCATGCTCAAACGCGGTGAAGCCGTATTTCCATTCTCCGGCCTTCCCGCCGTTGACGTACAGGGTGCTGTCCATATAAACACCGTCAAAATGGAGGAAGGCCCGCCGTCCCTCCTTCATAAAGCCAGCGTCAAGCGTCCTGCGGTACCATCCTGTGCCCGGCCGGTACCAATCCTTCGGGTGCTCGCGGATGAGCCAGTCGTGGGGCAGGGCGACCGGCGTGAAATCCTGGGGCGCATCTTTTGCGAAGCTCCACCCGTCGTTGAATCGGTACCGCATCCTGTGCCGTGCCTTTCTCCTTGTCGCAAGGGAAAAATCCTCATCCGTGCCGTGTCGCCGGCAGGACCTATTTTACCGGCGACGCCTAAAAAAAGCAAAGGGGGAAGGCGGTCTGCCTTCCCCCTGTCTTCAGGAGATTCAAACATAGGCGGCGCATTGGGCAAAGAGAACGGACGCTGCCCGTATCAAGGAGAGAGGAGATCTGCAGAGCAGATACTGCCTCCAGCAACGCCGCGGAAACGCCCGTCTGCCGCGCGGACAGCCTGATTTCTTCCGATCTTTCAAACGATCTCCCTCTTGCGTGCTTCTGCCGGGGCCCTGCGGAGATAAACCCCGTCAGGGCCAGATCCTGCGCCCCTTGCCGTCAGGTATCCCGGAAAAACGGAAGAAGAAGCTGTTGAGGACGTCGCGCCACTCCTTCGCGTTGATCACCTGCAAGTCAAAGCGAGCCAATACCCGCTCATATACGTCTTCCGGTACCAGGCCCTGCAGCGCCTTCCATTGTTCTCTCAGCGCTTCCGCTTCCTCGGCCCCCTGGAAATGGTCGTCATAGATCCGCTGCAGCAGGGTCCGCCCGTCTGCCATGACGTGCCCGTATTTCAGCCGATGGAAAAACAGCAGCAGTTTTTCAGGGCATCTTCCGGGATCGCCGTATCTATCCGCCAGATCCGCGGGATATTGCGCTGTGAACCCTGTGCCGCTATCGCCGCGGTCCACGCCGACGGCATCCCTGTCCGCCCGGTGGTAGGTGCCCCAGCCGGTGTATTCATACCCATCGGGAGACGGGCCGTAGTGATTGTTCGGATTGACCATGAAGCCAAGCCCGAGGGGAGCCGCGTACTTCTCATAAACCCCGGGGGATGTCAGCAGGAGCTGCGCGATCCGCCCGGCGGCGGAGGGGAAGGTCTGCTCCGCCCATTCCTCCGCATACGCCCGAGGGGCGCTCCCGCCCGTCCATGCAGTCCGCCCGTAGGCATACAGGTTGGCCTGCGCCAGATCATGCCCGGTCCAGTTCGGGCTGCTGCCCAGGTTGGAAACCGCGCTGATGCAGGATACCTTGTCGGGGGGCATGACCTCGAACACGTCCTGCCACTGGCCTGCCTGGTAAAACAGGTCGATCTGCTGGCCGGTATACTCCTGGGCAAGCTGAAGCTCCAGTGCTTTGCGCGTAAGGGGCATGGACAGCAGAAGGGGGGACACCGGCTCGCGGACCTGGAAATCAAGCGGTCCGTTCTTGATCTGCAGGACGACGTTTTCATCGAACCGCCCGTCCAGCGGCGCGTAGTGATCAAAGGCTGCCCGGGGCCTGTCCGTGGCGCTGTCCCGCCAGTCCTGCCTGCAGTTGTACACAAAGCAGCGCCAGAACAGCATCCCGCCGTATGGTTTCAGCGCGCGGGCCAGCATGTTGGCGCCTTCGTCATGGCTTCGGCCATAGGAGCGGGGACCCGGCCGGTGTTCAGAATCCGCCTTCACCAGAAAACCGACCAGGTCTGGGATGGCCTGATAGACTTCCTCCGCCCTTTTCGCCCAGAACCTGCTGACCTCCTCGCAAAGCGGATCCGCGGTCACAAGTCCCCTCCTGACGGGCAGGCTGAAATCGACCGACAGGAGCATCCGGATCCCGTACAGGCGCAGGATATCCGCGATTCTGGCGGTTTCAGCCAGGGCTTCGCCCGTGATCAGCAGGTCCATTGGGGGGATGACATTGACGTTGTTCAGGCAGACGGCGTTGATGCCGACCGAGGAGAGCATGCGCGCGTAGCGGTGGATCCGCTGCGGGTCAAAGGAGACGCGGTTGTTCCTGAAGAACAGGGAATGTCCGGCATAGCCCCGTTCGACGCCGCCGTCCATATTGTCCCAGTGATTCAGCATCCGCAGGGGATAGAACGGCTTCTGCACTCCCTGCGGCAGGCTCCTCCCGCAGGCCAGCAGGGCCAGCAGGCGGTAGGCGCCGTACAGCACCCCCTGTCTTCCCCCGCGGACTGTGATGATGCCGTCCTTCCTGGTCAGCTCATATGATTCGTCGCTGCCCTCCGGCCGGATGCGGGGCTCCTCAGCAATGCCCAAAGCCTGAAAGCCCGCGCGCAGTTCACTGGCGGCGATCTCGGACGCCGACCCTCCCCGCGGAATATCCATCGGCAAATAAGGAAGCCAGGCAAAGGCGCCGGCCGGAGCGGTCATCAGGCTCGCCTCCTATTGTCATATTCTGTCAGAATATACACTGATGCTGCAGGGAAAAGAATGGATCTGCAGTCAATAATTTGTCCAAAATAAAGATAAAGGCACCCCTGGAACCGGGGTGCCGTTGGGTTGATGCTGATCCTGCCAGAGATACTTTTTCGTTTTGCCAGTCAGCGAAGGGGATCGATGATGGCATAGAAAGCCGGCTTCGGCTTTCCCTGACTGTCAAACAGTAGCGGGTACTGCCTTGCTTTCCAGCTGAGATTGTCCGTCACGCCCCAGGTATGGACGGCCTCGATCCTGTCCGCATAGGCGCGGAACAGCTCCAGGATCGCGCCGTACCGATTTGCCTGAAGACGCAGATTCTCCTCATCATTCCTGTCGATCAGGATGTCCAATTCGCTCATGCGCAGCGGAAGGCCCAGGGCGATCACCTTGTCCATGGCGTCCTGCAGTTGGCGGAGCCCCGGCGTGTTCAGCTGATAATGGCACTGGAACCCGTATCCGTCGATGGTCCCTTCCTGCACCAAGGGGGTGAGCAGCCGCAGGATGCCCGTAAGTTTGGGCTCGTAGGGGGTCGAGTAGTCGTTGTAATACAGCCTCACACCATCCGGCGCGTACTTCCTGGCAAAACGGAACGCCTGAAGGACAAAATCCTCCCCGACGACCTTTGTCCAGTTGCTCGCACGCAGCTTTCCCGTCGCGTCATCGACCGCCTCGTTCACGACGTCCCAGGACACGATCAGCCCGGGATACTGGCCTTGGGTCAGTTCAAATACCTGGCGGATGTAGTTCTCCAGGCGCGAGAGCATCACGTCACGGCTGACAAAGGCCCCCGTCGGGCTGTAATCCTCCCGGAAGAAAGCCTCGGGCGTCTGGCTGTGCCATACGAGAACATGCCCGTGGACCTTGATGCCGTGCTGCTGCGCGAAATCAAGCAGGGGCCTGGCCGCGCTGATGCGCACGGCCGCCGCGCCCTGGTCCTCCCCGGCCAGCTCCCTTGATTTGGCGATATCCAGCACACTGTCCGGCTTCAGCTCGTTTCCGTGTGTCATGATGCTGAACTGGCTGGCGTAGAAATCCATCAGCCTTGGATTGACCGCCTCCATGCCCGTCACCGCGCAGCCGAAATCAAAGTATTCCGCGTACTTTTCCTTCAGGCTCGGCAGGTCCGCGGAGTAGGAGCCGATGATCTCCCTGACTGTGAAATCCATGATGACATACGGGAGCTGCGGCGCGCCCAGGGTTTCGACATACAGCACGAAACGGTCAAACTGACCTGAGGCATAGGATGCAGACAACTTTGTCCATTCTCCTTTCGGAACATCCTCCTGCACGAGGTTCTCATAGCTTTCCTGTCCGTTGACCGTATGGGCCGCGGAGATCAACATCCTGGCGCTGACGGCCGCGTCCTGGAAGACCATTGTGCTGACCTCATAGACCTTTCCGGGGACGAGCGGGAACTCTCTCCCGGGGGAGTGCCAGTCGCTGGTGCGCCCCGTGATGGCAAGGCCGCCGTTCTCAGGGGAAATTGAAGCGCTTCCTACAGACCGCGCGACCCATCCGTCAGCATTCTCCGAGAAGTCGGATTGATAGGCGTATGTTTCCGCCCCTGCCGGGGCCGATGGCAGCATCAGGGCCAGAAGGATCAGGATGCAGGCTGTTGCTCTCATGATGTTCCCCTTACTCTGCGTTTGATATCAACGCTTCGGCGATCTCAGGCTGAACAAATGCGAAGGTTTTTCTGTCCAGGATCCCGAACAGCTCCCCGCTGCCCCTGAAGGCATGGTTGTCCCACCAGAAGCAGGTAAAACCCCTGGCACGGGCCAGCGCTGTGTAGGCTGCGGCGAAATCGACCCTGGCCTGCAGATTGCCGCCCCTGTCCCTGGCGCCGAACTCTCCGATCACGATGGGGACCCGCAGATCCATGGACTTTTCGTAGAGGCTGTCCATAAACGAAGCGATCCCGTTCACGTCAAAGTGATTCCCCGTGCTGAAGGTATCCCGGCTGCCGGGTTCGCCGGGGGGTTGGAGCGCGAAGGCATAGGGCGTGTAGGCGTGTACGGACAGCAGCAGTCTGTCCGCAAGACCCGCGGTGTCCTGAGGCATCCGGAAGTCTTCGTGCAGCGCGCCATGGACCGACGCGGCATAACCGGGGACCAGAAGGTAGCGGTTGGCGTTCATTCCGCCGGACACGCGCACGGTGTCCACAAAAAGCTGGTTGAGCGCGTTGACGCAGCGCACCGCTTCCCCGCTTCTCGGGTCATTCGGCTTGAGGTTCCACTCGATGTCGGTGCCCGCCAGGCGCGGCTCGTTCATGCTTTCCATGATCAGGCGGTCGTCATAGCCGATGAACGCCTCCGCCAGCTGCCGCCAGACAGCGCCAAGGTAGCGCTTCGAGCTGCCCAGGTGCGCTTCATCCGGGTAGATGAAATCCTTCGAGATGTCATGGTGTGCGTTCAGGATGACGTACAGCCCCTGGCGCAATGCGTCATCCACGACTTCCTTCACCCGGGCCAGCCAGGCGGGAGAAATCGTAAAATCCTCTCCTGTAACATGGTTATGCCAGGATACCGGGATGCGCACCGCCCCGAAACCCGCCTTTTTGAG
>CAZVSG010000082.1:0-2051 GCA_964629345.1 uncultured Christensenella sp.
TCCGCCACGGTCATGACGGTGGAGGGGATGAGGATGACGCCGTCTTCAGGGTAGATGACGGACAGCTTGCTGCCGTCTTCCTTGCGCTTCTTCAGCACGCTCTCCTCGAGGATCATGATGGCCTTGCATTCGCCGGTCTCCAGTTTTCCAAGCGCCGAGGAGCCGGACTCGATCATGACGTTGTTCCTGCCCAGCGCCTCAAAGTATTCGTAGCCGTACAGGTCGCTCAGCGCAGCGACGCTGGCCATCGTGGTGCCGGAGGTCAGCGGGTTGCCCATGGAGATCAGGCCCTTGAGGTTCTCGTCATAGGCGAACTCCTCAAAGCTTTTGGGCAGTTCATCTTTCGAGAACTTTTCAGGGTTGTAGGCCAGCACCATGTTGCACACGCGCACCGGATACCAGTAACCTTCCTCGTCGTAGGGGAAGCGCAGAATATCCGCGGCATCCTCGATCACATAAGGATGCAGCCATCCGCCTTCCTTCAGCTCCAGCGAGTAGGCGGGCTCTGCCACCAGCATCATGTCGCATCCCAGCTTGCCGGTCTCGATCTCCCCGGCCAGCTTCTGCTGCAGCGCGCCGGTGCCGCCGTAGAAGAACTCGACGTCCAGGTTGGGGAACTCCTCTGCCATCGCCGCGTCCATCATGTCGATGACAAACTGGTACATGGAGGTGTAGATCATCACCTTGCCGGTGAGCTCCTCCTTGGCCGCCAGGGCGGCCGGAACGGATATCAGCACGGTCAGACAGAGAAACATCGCGATCAGTCTTTTCATGTTGCCGTATTCCTCCTTAAGTCTTATGCGCGGGTACGCTCCCGCCTCTTTGACCCTACCATATCATTTCTGACGGCCTTTTTCAAGATTCGCGGGAGGACAGTATCCCTCCGTGCGCATGCCTTCCTGCTTCTCCGCCCGGGCGTTCTCAGGGCAGGGCTCCCATCGCGTCCAGGATGTCCCCAATGCCCCCGACGGCAAAATCAGGCTTGATCCCGCTCGTTTCCAGCGTGAAACGGTCTGTCTCCCCGCTGAATACCAGGATGCTGGTGATCCCGGCGCGTCTTCCGCAGGCGACGTCCGTGTAGATGCGGTCGCCGATGATCAGGGTCTCCCGCGGCTTTGCGCCTTTCATCTCCATAGCCAGCAGCGCGATATCCGGCTCCGGCTTGCCGAGGAAATGCGGAAGCCTTCCCGCGGCGTGCTCCAGCGCCTGGGCGATGGACCCGCAGTCGGGCACGGAACCGAACTCTGTCGGGCAAACCCAGTCGGGGTTGGTGGCGAGGTACTCTACCCCCTGTCCCAGCAGGATGGAGGCGTCGACCAGCTTCTGGTAGGTCAGCTCGGTATCATAGCCCATCAGCAGGCAGTCGATGCCGTCCTCCAGCCTGTCGGTAACCGGAAAGCCCTCCTTTATGAGCTGCGCTTTGAAGGACCCTGTCCCCAGCGCGTAGATCAGTTTCCCCCTGTAATGCGCGCGCAGGTAGGCGCAGGCCGTGTCGGTCGAGGTGAAGAAATCATCCTCGGTACACAGGACGCCCATCCCGGAAAGTTTCCTGACATAGGCGTCCCTGCCCCTGGAGGAGTTGTTGGTCAGGAAGAGGTAGTCCGCCCCGCTCTCCCTGATCGCCCTGAGAAAGTCAAGGCTCCGGGGGAACAGCCGGCCGCCCAGGTACAGCGTGCCGTCCATGTCCAGCAGGAACAGCTTCTTCCCGCGCAGCGCCGCGCGCAGCGAATCATTGTCAGTTCTCATCAAACCTTGCCCCGTCAAGTATTTTGCGCAGCCTGGTCAGGAAGAAGCAGCCCAGCAGGGCCAGCATCGCCGAGAGCAGCATGGGCAGGGACAGGTGGAGGCGGGAGAGCAGGCCGTTGACGGTCCCGAAGGGGGAGGTGATCAGCAGGCAGAAGGCCAGGGAAAAGCCGAACATCCTCGCCCGCTCCCTCTTATCCAGCAGCAGCTGCTGAAGGCTTGAAAACAGAGGGATGAGGATGCTCAGCGACAGCGCCTCCGCCAGCACGCCGGGGAACACCGCCCAGCCCAGGGTCGGCGGCAGCAGG
>CAZVSG010000082.1:2061-10294 GCA_964629345.1 uncultured Christensenella sp.
GCCGTGCGCTCCGGTTCGGAGGTGGTGTTGGGCTCTGTCATGTCAGCCTCCCAGGGTGTCGAGGATCGGCGGCAGCAGGAAGAGCATCAGGTAGAGCGCCGCCATGATGATCAGGCCCAAAGCCATGGGTCCAAAATAACGCCGCGGGTTCAGCCTGGGCGCTAAGGTGAAGAAGAAGGCCAGCATGGCCAGGGAACGCAGCCCGGAGAGCAGCGGCAGGGTCTCCTCACGGATGCCCAGCGCGCCGGTCAGGAGCAGCGGCCAGAAGTTGTCCGTCGCGCCTCGGATGACCATCACGCAGGCCATGATGCCCAGGACCAGCATCAGCGGCTTCTCCCGGAACATGCCCAGCATGACCCGCCGGCTGCCGCGCAGGGCGTGCAGGATGGATTTTCCCCTCAGTTCCGCCATCCTCTTCGTGCCGGCAGTGGTTTCACGGGTCATCAGCTGCAGGACCACGATCTTGACCATGATGCAGACAAAGGCAAAGAAGTACAGCCCGCGCATCGTGTTCACCAGGGAAAATCCCCTGACCAGAAGGCTGGTGAGCGGCGCCGCGAAGCCCGCCAGCAGGCCCGCGATGGTGGAGAGGGAATAAATGCTCACCAAAAGGCTGGGCGGAGCGTCTTCCACCAGCAGCAGGCCCCAGGAGTTTTCCGTGATGCGCCAGGTGCCGTTGAGCAGGGCGGCCGCGATGAACCAGGCAAAGCCCTGCGCGTTCATCCAGATCAGGAAGGGAAGGGCCCAGCAGATCAGGTCCACGATGGCGGTGGTCCGGCGGCGGCCGAATTTGTCCGTGATCACCCCGCTGATCAGGGAGGAGACCATCTGGCTCAAAAGGTTCACCGTCGCCACCACGCCGATCTGGACGGCGTCAAGGCCCAGCGCCTCCATGTATTTGGCCACCAGGGGCAGGTAGAGATTGACCGGGACGCCCCAGAGCGGCTCCGTATAAATACAGGCGCGCGCGTTGCCCTGCAAATTGATCAGCGCTTTCATCAGCCGGTTGCGCTCCATCACTGCCCTGATCCGAGCCATCCTTCCGCGCCCTCCTCATGAGATTCCGCACCATCATACCTGACAGGACAGCCGCTGGCAAGGGAACGGGCCTTCCCCCTCGCCCTGCTGTCCAGGGGTGTTTTGCTGCCGGCACAGCGCGGCAGGCTTCCTCCGCCTGCGAGGATTCTTGACAGTTGCGATTTTCAGCCCTATCATCATTATGAAGCCAAATGAAACCCAAAAGCCCTTACGTTATCGTCTTCCCGGCCCGACCGACCCATTCGGACAGGAGAACAGCATATGGAAAAGAAACGATCCGCATCCCGGCTGCTCTGCATCGCGGTGCTGGCAGCCCTTCTTGTCCTGCAGTTTCCCCTCCCGGTGCCGGCGGAGGAGACGGCTGCAGGCCAATCCCTTCCCCAGGTCCTGGGCATGGACAACGTCGCCGGGCTGACCCTCCTCCATCAGATCGGGAAAGGGGAGCCGCACGAGATCCTGTGGTCGCCCGACGGGAAGACGGTCGCCCTGGCCACGGGGGATGGCGTGCACCTGTATGACGGGCACAGCCTCCAGCCCCTGGGGATACTGACCAGCGGATATTCGCTGTATCCGTCCTTCAGCGCGGACAGCTCCCTGCTGGCGGTGTGCTCCAGCGGCAATAACCAGTCCATCCAGCTCTGGGACGTGAAGGAGCAGCGCCTGATCCGGGAGATCAAGCAGGACCGGAGGCTCTCCGCGCTGCACATCGACCAGCAGAAGGGCGAGCTCCTGGCGCTGGGGCAGAAAAACATCGGTTACGACAAATACGGCATCCCGCTGTACAAGGGCTACCTGGACACCTACGCGCTCAAGACCGGCAAAAGGAAATCAAGCGCCGCCTTCCAATCCTCCAACAAACAGCTGATGGGGCTGAGCCTCTGCCCGGGCGGGCGCACGATTTTCATCACCGGTCTGAAGGATTACGCCTTTCTTGATTACAAGGGCAAGCTGCTGCACCAGGGCACGCTCACTTATCCCATGGGTGCCATCGGGGTGGCCAACACGCGCACAGCGGCCTTCTTCGACCGCATGAAGCCGGGCGTCATCCGCCTCATCGACCTGAAGACTGGCCGGGAGACAGGGAAGATCAACTTTAAGGGACAGGTTGGGGAGATGGCGCTTGATGACACGGGAGAAACGCTGCGGTTTCAAACCTCAAAGGGTTGGCAGACCCATAACCTGGCAACGGGAGAACTGACCGTACAGGTAATGAACGGCGGATATACGGACATGTCGGCCAGGCTGAGCCCTCAGAAGGATCGCCTGGCGACCATGAAAGGGGACCGTTTGCTGTTGGTCGGCCTTGCCGGTGGAGCCATATTGGGAGAACAGGGGGGATTCCTGCCCCGGGCCTGGCAGGCGGCTGTTTCCGGAAATACCCTGGCCGCCATTAAGGGAATGCTCCATGAGAACAGTCTCGCGGTCCACTTTTGGACGCTCAGCGAAGGGAATGCAGCAGCCGGGCGCGTACTCCCCCTGACCGGGCAAGCGGTTATGCCCGACCTGGCCTTTTCTCCGGACGGCAGCCGTTTGGCCCTGCTTCCCGCAAACGAGAGTACAGTCAGCTTCCTCAGCATGCCAGGGGGCGCAAAGGACGGGGAGATACAGTTTCATGGCATGTTGCACGGCGCATGCATGAGCGCCGACTTCAGCACCCTGATGGCCGGCTTTGGCGGTCCCGTCGAAGTGTGGCAGGCAAACGGCAGCGCTCCCCTGATGGAAGCCCACATGAGCAGCTTTGTCAGCACCGTCTCCCTGAGCGCGGACGGAAGCATCGCCGCGGCCTGCGACGGAGATATGGCTTCCGTCTGGGATGTCTCCGGGCAGGAACGGCTGCTGGACGTGATCAGCAGCGATTTGTCCGCCTGCGCCCTGAGCCCGGACGGCATCACCCTGGCGGCCGTCCTTCGCACCGACAAAGGCAAGTATTCCATCAAACTCTTTGACGTCGCGAAGGCGAAGGCGCTGTGGACCTATGCACTGGGCGAGAACTTTCAGGAGATTCAGTTCAGCCCTGACGGAAGCCTGCTGGCAGCCAGCGGGTATGAGGACGGGCTGATCTTCATTGAACCAAAGAAGGGCAGGCGCGTGTTTACCCTGGACCACAGCACGGCGGACTTCTCCTTCTCCCCGGACGGCCGAATGATCGTCACCACCTCCTCCGGCGGCACGCTGAGCGTCTGGGGCGTGCCGTAAGGGGCGACCCTGCTGAAAGCTCCGGATGATCCGCGGATCGTATCCTGATTGTGTTCACTGTATTGGCCAAATGACAGAAAAGAGGCTGCTGCGCCTCCGCGCCGGCAGCCCCGTCGGTCCGGTCAGGGATCAACCGTCCACGGCGATGTACACGTCCATGTGATCGATCCCCTCACGCGCATACGTTTTTTCGTAGCACCCGATGACATCCTCCCTGCAGACTGCCCTGCGCCCGTTCGCCTGGGTGTAAGCCATCAGGGCCTTGTAGGCGTTCGGGATGAGGGTGAAAGGCGCTTTGAAAGGGTCCCTGACGGTGATCACGGCGTAGTCCTGCTCCGGCTGGGAGATGACCTGCAGGCCGTTTTTCGAGGGCTGAAAGCCCTCAGGAAGAATACAGGCGGCGGCATATCCGTGCATGTTGAAGACGTTGATCTGCTCCTGGGAGACATGGGGAAAGTCCCAGCCGATGACGTCCGGCTCCCTGATGCCCGTCTCCCGCGCCCATTCCTTGATGTGAATGATGGCATCATGCTCCGGCTCAGGGCTGATGACCGCATAGCGGACATAAGTGAATGCCTTCACCTTCTCCACCCGGAGGTTTGAAAAGGCCTCGCTGCCCGCGCCCATGTCCTCCCGGAACAGCGCGTCCATCGTGCAGGAAAAGATGCCGCAGAGCTCCGCCGCCTTGTCGATCTCGGGATACGCCTCGCCTGTCTCCCATTTTGAGACGGTCTGTCTGGAGACGTTCATCCGCTCCGCCAGGTCCTCCTGGGTCATGCCGCGGCGCATCCTCCTGAGAAACTGAAGATTCTGCCCGAAACTCATCTGATGATTCCCCCTTCGCTGTTGATGCCCTGATGATACCGGACTACGGGGGGCTTCTCCATCAACAGCGGCTTGCTCTTTTGCCGTGAAACGCAACCCATGGTTGCAAAGCGGACGCTTCTGCTTATTTCCGGTACACGGTCGCTTTCAGGCTGTAGCTCATCGGGTACCTGTCCCTGTTGTGCGGGTAGGCATAGAGCTTTTCATCGGGGAGAAACTCCATGTCTCCGCCGGAGTCCCAGAAGTTCTCCGGGAACTCATGGAAGTACTCCAGGTGCATCCCGTTCCCGGAGACGGCGTCCATCAGGTCGGACACCTTGTGCATCCAGAACCAGGCCTCCACGCCATAGCGTACCTTGGCGGCATAACCGCCGATGCTCTCCTCCAGGTCCGCCTCGTGGTCGAAGTAGGGATACTTGATCAGGTACTCCTCTTTCCCGACGCGCGTCTCGTCAAACATCATGAAGAAGGGGTGCGAGTCAAACACGTACAGGAAGCCGCTGTCCTGAAGCATCGCCCGCACAGTCCTTCCCCACGCGCGCAGGTCCGGCAGCCAGCCCAGCACGCCCTCGGAGGTGAAGACGATGTCGTACTTCTCCCTGTGGACATCGGTCAGTTTCAGCACGTCGGAGGCGATGAAACAGATGTCCTTCACCCCCAGATCCTCCGCCATCTTCCGGGCGTACAGGATGTTTTCCGGGACCAGGTCCACGCCCGTGACCCGCGCCCCCAGCTGAGAGAGCAGGATGGAATCCGCCCCCGTGTTGCATTGAAGATGGAGGACCTTCCTGCCGCTGATGTCCCCCAGTTCTCGGCGTATGTGCGCGTTCAGCGCGGGCGTCCCCTCCCTGAACAGGCGGCTGAAGGTCTTGTAATGCTCCTGTGAGAGCAAGCCCCAGGCCTTCCTGTTCGCGTCGATCTCCTTCATGGCGTCCTCCTTTGCTATTCCAAACATGCCCCCCGCGGGGCAATGCTCATCAAGGCGCTATACTAAACGAATGAGTAAACGCAAAGAGGGGACGAGGATTTTTCATGGCTCCGCTAAGCCGAAAGAATGAGGCGTAGCGGAGCCTACGCCGATTGAAAGAGGCAACGCGGAGGC
Source organism: uncultured Christensenella sp. (assembly GCA_964629345.1). Classification (GTDB taxonomy): domain Bacteria; phylum Bacillota; class Clostridia; order Christensenellales; family Aristaeellaceae; genus UBA6115. The sequence continues at coordinate 7,223 of CAZVSG010000082.1, forward strand.
GGAAAAGACCGGCTCATCAAAGCGTTTACGATTGAGTTTCGTATTAAATGCTGACCACCTCATACCCCGCTTCCAGGTACGGCTTCATCCCGGCATGTCCGCTCATGTCCGATAGCATCATCAGCCCCAGCGCGGCGTTGGCTTCATAAACGCCCATCACTTTGGAGCATGCCAGGCAGATGCCTGCCAGCAGGCCCAATCCTTTTGCCCGCAGGTAAACCGGATTTCCCTCCGCCTGCAGGGAAGCGGGCAGTTTCACCGACGCGCCTTCGAAGATGACCCTCACTTCATATCCGGCATCATGGAGCTGCGATGCGTTCAGCAGCACGTGCTGGAAACAGCTCTTCTCCCCGGTCATCGCATAGAACAGGATCTTCCGCATTTTCTCCTCCAGGGATTTTTTGTCATCTTATCACATTCCGTCCCGGGTTTCATCCCGCGCTCGGCTGCCGAAACAGAAAAGCCCCGCCGAGGGGCGGAGCCTGTGCGGACGGCAAACCCGCCGGCTTACTCCGGTTGTTTCAGGTAGTCCTCCATCATGTACCCGTGATAACCTTCAACCTCGATCTGCGCCCATCCGTCCTTGACGTCCAGCACGACGACCTGGCTGCCGGACTTGACAGTGGTGTAGACCGCTCCCCTGCGGCTGGGAAGCGCGCGCAGCCGTACGTTGGCCTCACGGGTGGGGTCCACGCTGACGACGTTGGTCAGGGTCCCCAGCTCCCGCCTGACGGACTCTTCCTTCAGGTAGGCGGTGAGCACGTACCCCTCAAGGTCTTCATGCCGGATGAGGGAGAAGGGATCGCCCTTGGCCAGCAGCAGAACGGCCCGGCCGCTGGGCACGCTTCCCAGGGCCTTTGACCTGGTGGTCACGTCCGCCCTGAGGGTGAGCTTGCCGCCCGGTGCGGAGACCAGGGCAAGGGCGGGCTGGGGCGAACCGTAGGCGAAGCTGAGCGCGTAGGTGGGCACCCAGCCCTCCGTCTCCCCGCTCTTTACACGGCTCCAGGAAAGGCCCAGGCGCATGAGGGCTACCACGCTGCCGGCCTCCGTATGGGCCAGGATCGACGACTCCTGCGCAGGGAGTTCGAACAGCGCCATCCCCTCAGGTTCTGTCACGATCGCCTCCGCTTTCGCCTCGGGATTGGGTTTGGACATCTCCTCCCCGCTCAGGGGCACCTGCGCGGGCCCAGGGGCGGGTATGGCCGTCACGGTGTTTTCCGATGCCGTTTTGGTGGCGCCGGTTTTCGCATCAGCCTTTGCATACACAAGGGCATCCCCGCCGGACGTCGGCGGCTCCCCTTTGGCCAGTCCGGCCGGAAGGGTCAGGGTCATCATCAGCGCAAGCGTGAGCGCGAGAGCTGTCCGTTTCCTTGTTCGCTTCATGCGGTCTCCTCCTCCGGCAAATGTCATAGATCTGTAACATTTACAGCCTCATCATACGCCCGAACCGGGGATGTGTCAAATCAGCCCCGCTGCGCCGGCAGCACAAACGCGCCGCTTTCCTCAAGCGGCGCGTACAGGAGAAAACCCGGAGACCTACTTCAGCTTCAGGAAGTCCGCCAGCTCCGGCGGCTCCAGCCGGTACGCCGAACCCTTCCCCTGGAAGAAGCCGTGCTCCGCGATGAGGTGGATGCTCAGGTCGCTCCAGGCCATGCTCCGTCCGGTTTTCAGGTCGGTGACCGTGGTGTTGCGCTTGGCGGCGCGGTGGTCGCGGAAGGGGCAGCCGATGCGGCCCATATATTCATCCACAACGATTTTAAAGCCGTCCGCCTTCGCGGCGCCGTTGCTGTCGATCCCCAGCCCGGTCAGGCGGCGCATCGCCTGCGCCACCTCCGCGGGCGTGATGTCAAGCGCGGCCAGCGTATCGGCGTCGTCCTGAATGATCTGGGGGAAAGGACGCGCATCCTCCCCCAGGAAGCCGTCGCGCGCGAGGATACCGGCCCGGAGGCTCTCCTGGACAGGACTGTCTTTCGGGTTCTGCTTCATGCCGTCCTCCTCAAGTAAACTTGTCAAAGAAGATTGTTCGGTCCGTAAAGCCCTTCTCCTTCAGGATCCTGATGCAGGCGTCCAGCATCCCCGGGCTGCCGCAGAGGTAGGCTTCCCTGTTTTCGCCGTTTTGGACCTGCTCCTGAAGCGCTACGGTCACAAAACCCTCCGCGCCCTTCCAGTTGTCCTCCGGTTTGGGGAAGGCCAGGCAGGGGATGAAGCTGAAGTTGGGGTGATCCTTTGAGATCTGAGCGAACTCCTCCATGTAGAAAAGGTCGCGCACGGTGTTGGCGCCGAAGAAGAAGCGCATCTTCAAATCGTCCCGGCCCTTCTCGATCACGTCATAGACCAGCGAGCGGATAGGCGCCAGGCCCGAGCCGCCGGCGATCATGATGAGTGCCTCACACTCCCCCCGCAGGTAAAAGTCTCCGTAGGGCCCGGAGAGCCGCACCGTATCGCCGACCCTGAGCGCGGTATGCACATAGGTGGTGCAGATGCCGTTTGGCACCAGGCGGATGAGCAGCTCGATATGATCCTTCTCGCTGGCTTTGGAGGAGATGGAGTAGGCGCGGAACACCTCCTCCTTCACCTTGCCGTAGGGCTTGGTGTAGAACTGCACGAACTGCCCGGCCTTGAAGTCGATGGTCTGCCCGGGGGGCAGCTTCATCCGCAGGCGCTTGATGTCATAGGTCATGTCCTCCATCTCGGTCAGCTCGCAGAGGAACTCGCGGATGTTGAACAGGTCCTCAGGGATCAAAAGCTTCATGTCCCTCTTGACCTTCACCTGGCAGGAGAGGCGCAGGCGCCTGTCCCGCTCTTCCTGGCTTAGGTAGGGCTCCTCGGTCAGCAGCAGCGGGCCCGCGCCATCCAGCACCGCCACCTTGCACAGCCCGCAGGTGGCCTTGCCGCCGCAGGCGGAGGGGATGAAGATCTTTTCATTCGCCAGCGTGGACAGGAGGGAGGAGCCGCCTTTTACAGAGAGCTTCTTTCTGCCGGCGTTGATGTCCAGCTCGCAGGTGCCGTAGTTGTTCAGCAGCTTTTCCGCAAGGGAGATGACCAGGGTCAGGGCCCCGGAAACGGCTGCCA
>CAZVSG010000083.1:0-10208 GCA_964629345.1 uncultured Christensenella sp.
CCTGTGGTCAATGTGTGCCTGCTGTCAACACTCCCCGGAATCGCGCGGTCAAGGCTGCCGGACATCTTGCGCCTCCTGCCGCCGGATGCTACAATCCAATCGTCAATCATATCCGTTCAGCTTTCCCGCATAACACAGCTTGAACGCCTCAAGACACAACCGACCGCCCATACGACCCGCTTTGTGTTTGAATCAGGCACAGGCCAATTGGCGCAGCCGCTCTGGAGGAGGATTAATAGAGTGAAGAAATTGCTGTCCGTCCTGCTTCTGATCACACTTCTGACCGCACTGCCCGCAGTGCTGCTACCCGTCCGTGCGCGGGCACAAACAAGCCAGGAGAACTGGAGTGTCCTTTTGATCGTGTCCCTCGACAAGAAGTTGCCCAAGGGGGGCAAAACCAACGGCATGGGGTACTACCTGATGACCTATCACCGCGAAGGGTCCAGACTCTCCTTCACCTCCTTTCCCTATAACCTTTCAGTCGAACTTCCCGGAAAGAAAGGACCGGTCCGCAAACAGCTGCAGTTTGCCTGCAAGGAGCTGGGGCCGGAAGGGGCGGCCGATCTCATCAGCCAGACATTCGGGATAAAGATCGACTACTGGATGCTGATCAATCTGAATGCCCTGGTGGAACTGGTAGACCTGGCCGGGGGCGTCGAGGTGAACCTCGCGAACCTGTCCATCAACAAAAAGGCCGGGGAAATAAAGTACATGGTGAGCAAACCCTTCAAGAAACTGGCGGAGGCCGGTTTGCAGCGGCTCGACGGCGTTCAGGCGATGGCCTACATCAGTGATACGCTATACGATAATCCCACCATTGCCGAGGAGGAAGCGCGTTTCAGGGAGCGGCATGAGGTCCTCATCCGCGGGATCATCGCCAGCCTGCGCGGTGTCAACATGGACATGGCAGGACTCATCTCAGCCGTATTCGCCGGTTTTGGAAAACATTATATGGCCAGCATTGATCCGGCCGCCCTGGCGGGGGTGCCCCTGGTGGAGCTTGCGGAATTGCCGGAGAACGAGCCTCAGTTCCTGCACATCCCCCAGGAGATCTTCACCGTCAAGACGGACAACGGCTGGGAATCCCTCGGGTATACGCAGGAGGATGTCGCCGCAATCCAGTCGTTCGCCGCCCCGTGATCCCGTGACTTCGCGGGACCCCGCCGCACCTGACCCGCACAGACGCAAAGATCCTGACCCCGGATGCAGCCGGAAACAGGCACAGACGGCGGAGGCATTGAAGAGGGGATCGGGGAGGATCGTGATGCGATCGGTCTGCGGAGATACTTGTAGGCATACCAGACGGGCTGAAAGGAAGGAAAGGGCATGAAAAGATCTTCCGGTTACCTGTGGTTCCTGCTTGCGCTGTTCCTGCTGCCCGCTTTGACGGCACCCGTCCGCGCCCGGGCGGAGGACGTGTTTGATTTTATGCCGCTGGCGGACGGGTCGGGCGCTGTCCTCACCAAATACAACGGAAAGGATGCCGCCGTGGTGATCCCCGGCACCCTGGGAGGGCTTCCGGTGCTTCAGATCGGGGACAAGGCATTCCAGAAATGCGATTTCATCCAGTCCGTGCAGTTTCCTGAGGGGCTGAAGGCCATCGGGGAGTACGCTTTCCATGGCTGCAAGGCGCTGCAGGACCCCGTCCTGCCAGATTCCCTGGAGGTATTGGGCAAATGGGCCTTCGCCGGCTGCTTCACCCTGAAGGGCATCCGCTTCCCGGCCAATGTCTCCATGATCGGCGACGCGCCGGTGACCGCCTGCACTTCGCTGGAGCAAATCGAGGTGGACCCGCTCAACCCCTTCTTCGCCTCCGTGGACGGAGCGCTGTACAGCAAGGACCTCCGCACGCTGCTGGCGTATCCGCCCGGACGGACCGAAGCGCACGTCAGCCTGCCCCAGGCTGTTGAGAACATCGCCGCCCGGGCCTTCGCGGGGTGCAGGAACCTGGAGGAAGTGTCCTTCCCCGCGGGCCTGAAAACCATCGGACCGACCGCTTTCTACACCTGCGAGAACCTGCGCGAGGCGCCGCTGCCGGAAGGCCTTGTCTCCGTCGGCGCGGGCGCCTTCTACTGGTGCTCAGGCCTTCGTGAGATGACGCTGCCCGCAACGCTGGTGGAGGTCGGCCCCATGGCCTTCATCGACCTGGCAGGCCTCACGGCCTTTGAGGTGGCGCCGGGCAACCCCGTGTTCTCCGCGCCGGACGGCGCGCTGTACAACACGCGCGACCGGCAGTTTGTCGCCTGGCCGCCCGCCAGCCCCGTCACGCAGTACACGATCGAGGGCGGGACGCTCTCCATCGCGCCCAGCGCGTTCACCAACTGCACCACCCTTACCGGCGTTTTCCTGCCCGACGGGCTGCTGGACATCGGAGCTGACGCCTTCCGCAACTGCAGCGGCATCAAAACGATCGCCGTCCCCCCGTCGGTCACCGCCATCGGCGACGGCGCGTTCACCGTATGGGAGGGCGAGATCGCCCTGGAAGTGCGCGACCCCTCCGCCGCCCTGCTGTACGCGCAGCAGAACAGCCTGCCCTACGACATCATCCCCTGACAGGCGGTCGGGAGAAGGCGGCCGCGCGAGAGGCGGGCTGTAGTGTCAAGTGAAAGCACAGGGGACCGCCCCCTGTGCTTTCCTATTTGTTTCTTTGTTTGCGTTGACTGTGCTTGCGCAGTCCGCGGAGCACGGCGCTCATTCCCGCTTCCGCGCAGGCTCCGGCCTGATGAGGGGACACTGCCGTGGTCCTGTTGGGATGGAAGACACTCAGACGCTCTCCCTGTGTTTCGTTCCCTTGGCCTTGATGGGTATAATCAACACCGCACCCGGGGGCCGGGCAGCATGGCAGCCGCTGCGGGATCGGATCTGTCCGTCATTGACAGGATCCCGAACATTGAATAACATGGTATTGACGAATGCATTTCGCAATATGACCGCGCTCATGGCAGCTCTGGGGACAGCCCGGCTTTATGAAGGGTACGGCACATGAAACCAACGATCCTTGATTATTTCGACTTTGAAAGAGCAAATGCCCTGCTGGAGGGGTTCAATAAAGCGACTGGATTTGTCACTGCCATTCTGGACCTTGACGGGCAGATCCTGTTCAGGTCCGGCTGGCGGCAGATCTGCACTGATTTCCACCGGAAGAATCCCGACACTGCCGTCAACTGCACCATCAGCGATACGGAGCTGTCGGCCCTGAGCAAAGAGAACAGGGGTTATCATTATTATCGCTGCCTCAATGGGCTGATCGACGTGCAGATACCGATCCTCATCAGAGGCGAGCATGTGGCCAATCTCTTCTCAGGGCAGTTCTTTTTTGAGAAGCCCGACGTCAGCTATTTCAGACAGCAGGCAAGAACATACGGATTTGATGAGAAAGCCTATCTTGAAGCCCTGGGGAAAGTCCCGGTCGTATCCAGGGAGGAAGTCGAAGCCGCGATGAAGTTCCTGGTCGACATCATCCGGATGATCACTGAACTGACAAATGAAAAACTCGATCTGGCACAGCTGAATGAAGCGGTGCAGAAAAGCGGGGAAGCCCTGCTGGAGAATCAGGTCCGGCTGAGGCGGAACATGGATGACCTGCTGGCGTCACAGCAGATCGCCCATATCGGGACCTGGAGGCTGGACCTGAAAACGAATCAGGTCGTCTGGTCGGAAGAGCTGTACAGGATGTACGGTTTTGACCCAACCGTCCCGCCGCCGCCCTACACAGAGCATATGAAGCTGTTCACTCCGGAGAGCTGGAGCAGACTGTCTTCCTCCCTTGAGCGGACAAGCACTCTGGGCATCCCCTACGAGCTGGAACTCGAAACCGTGACAATAGACGGCTCCACCGGCTGGATGTGGGTGCGCGGTGAGGCAACAAGGGACCAGGACGGCAACATCGCGTCTCTTTGGGGCGCAGCCCAGGATATCACAGAACGCAAGAAGATCGAGAACAGGCTCAGGCGGAGTGAGGAGAAGTTCCAGCTTCTCTTCAACCAGGCGCCCCTGGCATACCTGGCACTGGATTCCGCCGGCCGCTTCATCGAAGTGAACCAGAAATGGCTTGATACATTTGGATACACCCGTGATGAGGTCATCGGCAAATGGCTCGGCGAATTTCTCTGCCCGGAATATGTTGACGCGTTCCGTAAGCGCTTTGAAGTGTTCAAAGCCAGGGGGGCCATTCAAAGCGAAGTCGAGATGCCCAGAAAGGACGGCCGGCGGATCCTGGTGGCCTTTGAAGGCAGAATCGCCTATGACGCCGAGGGAAGGTTCAAGCAGACGCACGGCATCATGCAGGACATCACCGAACAGAGGATGACGGAGAGAGCCTTGAAGGAGAGCGAAAGCCGCTACAGGCAGCTGAGCGAGCAGAGCCGGACCTTCACCTGGGAGACAGATGACCGGGGCCTGTATATATTTGTGGATCCTGTGTGCGCGCAAGTCCTGGGGTACCAGCCGGAAGAACTGATCCTCAGGAAGCATTTCTATGACCTGTGCCCGGAAAAGGAGCGCGAGGAACTCAAACGGACAGCCTTTGACACGTTCAGGCGAAAGGATCTGTTTCGCGGTCTGGAGAACAGGGCGCTGACGAAAACCGGCGCGCTGGTCGATCTGTCCACGTATGGCTTGCCGGTCCTGAAGGATGACGGCAGCCTGCTGGGGTACCGCGGCAGCGATACCGACATCACTGTCCGCAAACAGGCAGAGGAAGCGTTGGCGCATTCCCATGACCTGATGCGTTACATCATCGAACACAATCGGAGCGCTGTCGCGGTGCTTGACAGGGACCTGAGGTACATGTATGTCAGCAAGCGCTACCTGGATGAATATAAAATCAGGGAAAAGGACATCATCGGCAAATATCACTATGACATATTTACCGATCTGCCTCAAAAGTGGAAGGATGTTCATCAAAAAGCCCTGCGGGGGGAGATTTCCAGTTCGGAAAAGGATTTTTATCCGCGGGGCGACGGGTCTGTGGAGTGGACCCGCTGGGAATGCCGCCCCTGGTATACGTCGGACGGGTCGATCGGGGGCATCATTCTATACACGGAGATCATCACGGGTTATGTGAAGCTTATGGAGGACCTGCAGAACAAGGAGAACAGCTTAAGGGAAGCGCAGAAGATCGCCCATGTCGGCAGCTTTGTTTTTGAGTTGTCCAGCTTTCAGGTGACATGCTCTGAAGAAGCGCTGAACATCATCGGCGTCACGCAGGAGGAGATGTCAGGAAAGCCGGACGGCGCAGTCCAGTATATCCACCCCGACGAGCGGGAACGTCTGCTGGCAGTTTCACGCAAGGCCAAGGATGAAAACCGATTGATGCAGGCGGAATTCCGCATCATCAGGCAGGATGGCCAGGAGCGGACCGTCGATTTTCATGTGAGCCCGGTCATGGATGAGAACGGAAACTGCCTCAGGATCACCGGCACCATCCAGGACATCACCGATCGAAAAAATGCCGAGGAGCATTTGCTCTATATCAACAATCATGACCAGCTGACAGGGCTGTTCAACCGCCGATACTATGAGAAGGAGCTGAAGCGCATCGACGTGCCGGGTCAGCTGCCCCTGTCCCTGATCGTCGCTGACATCAACGGTCTCAAACTCATCAACGACGCCCTTGGCGATGCGCAAGGGGACAGGATCATCGTGGAATCAGCAAGGCTCCTCAGCAGCTGCTGCCGGGAAGGAGACCTTGTTTTCAGGACCGGGGGGGACGAGTTCAGCATTCTGCTGCCGCAGACCAGCGGCGATGGAAGCGGCCGGACTGATTAAGGCGATCCAGGCTGACGGCGAGCAGCACGATGCCGGCGTTTCCGATGAGGCATTTCACATCAACCTCTCCCTGGGTGCGGGTACAAAGGAAAGGGAGGACACAAACTTCACCCAGGTCCAGAAAAGGGCGGAGGATTCCATGAATCAGCGGAAACTCCTGGAGAAAAACAGCTCGTACAGCGCGATCCTCTCGTCGATCAAAGCGACAATGATGGAGAAAAGCTTCGAAACTGAAGCGCATGCAGAGAGGATCGCCCTGATGACCGGGGATATCGGCAGGATGCTCAACCTGTCCCAGACAGAACTGGATCATCTGGAATTACTGGCAAAGCTGCATGACATCGGGAAAGTCGGGATCCCTGAACACATCCTGAAGAAACCCGGCAAACTGGACGCGGATGAATGGGCCGAAATGAAGAAGCATCCTGAGATCGGCTACAGGATCGCGATGTCCTCCCCGAATCTTGCACCGATCGCGCTGTATATCCTTCATCACCATGAGCGCTGGGACGGCGGAGGATATCCCCAGAACCTTCAGGGAACGGAGATCCCCTTGCTCTCGAGGATCCTTTCCGTCGTCGATTCCTATGACGCGATGACGGAAGACCGGATATACCGGAAAGCCATGACAGCGGAGGCGGCTGTCGAAGAAATCAAGAACTGCGCCGGAACACAGTTTGATCCCCGGATCGCAAGGATGTTCGTTGAATATCTGCTTGCAGCAGAAAAGAAGGAATAGCCTGATCCGGTCTGTTCGTAAAAACATGCCACAGGAGCAACTCCCCGTGTTTTCTATAGGTCCGTTGGTTTTCCACTATGACAAGGGATAATGCGCCATCCGCAGGAAAACAATGCTTGAACATCCTTTTGGATAATGTTTTGAAGATGGTTTGGGATTATGTGATTCGTTTAGTGCGAAAGCTCATTCACAGTGATAACCTTACAGCCTTTGCTTATGTAATACTGCAGCATCTCATCGATTTTCTTCAGGTCATAACTGGTGATGCAATCCGACAGAACGGTAACGGCGTAATTGGCATTTCTCATGTTGAAACAGGTTGACTTCACACAGGCAGCTGCATCCGCACCAGCAATGATGAATTCATCTATATCATTTCTTCTGATGAAATCCGCGAAAGCCTCGCTGGTCAAAGCATTCCCTTTGGACTTGATAAAGATGTTGTCTGACACGATCTTCATCTCAGGAACCAGTTCAGCGCCAACCGTACCGGGCTTGAAGGTCCTTGTGCCAGCAGATAAATTATGATGTCGGATATATACGACGTGGGTCTCATGCCCGACCGCCCAATCAATGGCTTGATTGATATGACCGATGATCTCCTTGTAGTGCCTGGTGATATCATTCTGAATATCAATGACAACCAATGCTTTCCTCTGCATGACGTTTCCTCCTGAACGATGTTTGATGGATTGTCAACACTTGGTCGGACAGATTTTATAAGGGACAGGTCTGTTTGAATTCCGCCGGGGTCAGGTAGCCCAGCGTCCCATGTAACCGGAAGTTGTTGAACCAATGCACGTAATCCGCCAGTTCCGCCTGGAGTAGTTCCAGGGTATCAAAGCGCCTGCGGTATATGAATTCCGCCTTGATCATCTTGAACGTTGATTCCGCCACCGCGTTGTCGTAGGGGCATCCCTTGATGCTTAGCGACCGGCTGATCTGAAAGCCCGCAAGCAGATCGTCAATCAGTATGTTGTCGTACACGCTTCCGCGGTCTGTATGGAACATCTGAATGTTCAGCAGATTGCCCTTCACGGACGCGAATGCTTTCTTCACCAGTTCGGCATCCTTGTGCTTATCCGCGCTGAATCCGATGATCTCCCTGGCGCCCATGTCCAGCAGCAGGCAGATATACGCCCAGCGTTCCCCGACCCGGACATAGGTCAGGTCGCTGACAACACACGCGCCGGGAACATGGCCGCTGAAGTTCCTGGCCAGGAGGTTGGGCGAGGCGGATTCGTTGCTTTTCGTCGCGTTGACCCGGTACTTCTTCCGGGTGTAGGCCGATACGAGACCGCGTTTCCTCATGATCCGCCCGATCCTGCGCCGGGAAACCACCAGCCCCTTGCGATGCAGCGCACGCTTCAGTTTTCTCTGCCCGTACACGTGACGGTTCTCGTCATACGCAAGCTGTACCGCTTCTTCCAGTTCCTGGTCGTCCTGACGTTCCTTGCATTCGTAGTAATATGTGCTTCGCGCAATGCCAAGGCATCTGCAAAGCGCTGATATACAGTACTTGTGGGCATTCGCTCGGATCACAACTACTTTCGTGCGAATATCAGCGCCGCTTGCTTTAGGACGTCATTCTCCATCCGCAGCTGCTGGTTCTCCTTGCGAAGCCGCAGCATTTCGACCTCTCCAGGCGTGCGGTTGTCTTTGTCCCGGCTGGATCCGGTCGCGTTGATGCGCTTCACCCACTTGTCAAACGAGGATGCCGTCAGTTCATATTCCCGGATGATCTCCCCGCGCGGTTTGCCGTGGTTCAGCAACTCCACCAGCTGCCCTTTGAACTCCTCATTGTAGGTCCGTCGTCCCCGTCTTTCTGACATGGTCTCCTCCTTCATTTCGTCCTCCCGGACTATACCACCTCCTTATCTTTTCTGTCCGATTTACTGTAGCCAATCCACATCAAGGAGAATAATTGAAACCGGCCCCTTGTCCCCTATGTTCTCTTACTCTTGAAGTGAAACAGACCTCTTGTCATAGAAAGCTGCAATAGATTGGTTGACCCACCACTGCGAATACCAAAGATCAGTTTCATGAAACAATACTGGCTTCGCACTTAAGGGCTCGACAATAGCATCCACGATATCTGAATTCATATAAATTTCAAAACGTTCATCCCTGTCCTCTGCGAACTGTTTCGCCCGACCAGTTGAAATATCCTGGATAGCAATCTTGCCTGTCCAACCTATTAAGTTAGCATTGAGAATTAGTAGTAAAGATATCAATGCATATACAAGAATCCCCATGGGCTTATAGAATGGTTTCTTTGCAAAATACGAAAGACTTATCCACTTGGAACGCCATTTCCCCATCTTATAGTGAAGCCATCCTGTGAAATAGAATACACACCCCGTCGCAAGTAAAACAAATGAATAATAGAAGATATTGATGTGCCTTCCTGAATCTCCTACATTCATCAATGCTGGTGGAGCAAACTGCGCAGAAAACAGGCAATAAGCTCCGCCAATGATAAGAAGAGGATACTTATAGGAATATTTCCTTTCTTTAATAACAGTCAACATCAAAGGAAGTATAAGCAGGAGCACACCAACAACCTGGAAATTTATCCATCGTATGATATAGGAATAGGACTTTGAAAATGAGGTTAATATAGCATCGATTATCGACAGGTGCTGCATACCTGAAGATTCAAGGGCTGCGGCTCTTATCGCATTGCCAGGCGCCAGAGCACTTATGAATAAGCTGCCAACTACAAGGACCAGTGAAAGATAAGTTACCCATCGGTTCCTTATCTTGTTAGCTGCGAAAACGATACAAAGAAGCAAAGGAGTAAGAAGTGCAAGTAAAGCGGTCATGTAGTTGCCACCGCCGACAACAACAGACAATATAATTATTAGCCCAAAACACAAGGAAAGTTTCCTTTTTGACTTGATTAATGGTGCAGTAATAAGTAAACTTATCAATATCAAGTACAAAGAATAAAAGAATGTATATAACACTCCACCGTTGAACCAATAGAATCCTTCCGCAGCTGATGGAACAAATTGTATTGACAAATATAACGCCGCAGATGAAATGATTAGCCATGTCCATACATCTGTTTTTAAGCGAATAACCAATATACAGTACATGAAAAATAAAGTTGAGGCAATCAAGCTTCCCAGCAGTAAAAAAGTTGTTATAAAATAGATCTTTTCATTAAAAATACCAGGTTGCAATGAAAGAATAAAAGATGCTGAGAAAGTTCCCTGCCAGTTAAGATAAAAGTTTTTTACTTCCTTCAACGCTGCGGAAAGAACTTGAATAAACGATCCTGAACTCCTCCAGGCATGCGCGGTAAGAACGCCATAAGAGTAGTCGTCTGAATATGGGCGATTGTAAAAAGAAAGAACGAAGAGAGGAAGAAGCGATAAGATGAGAATAGTCAGCAGCATTAACGCTACTACTTTTCTTGGGAAGATTTTTTCATGTTTTTTGAACACTTTGATACTCCTTTAATTATCGTTCCATGCCTCCAGGAACAAAGGGGACGGGAACAAAGGGGACGTTTCGCTACGTTTTCAAGCTTCGACCGACATTTTTGCGAGTATCATACCCGCACCGGCAAAGAACTTAGGTCAGTTCATCAAAGCCCCTAACCGGCGCATCTTTTCAAGGACAATAAAATTTACTTCCCTAGATAGTGTCTACACGAGTTATACAAGAACGCCTGCCCAAATGGCGATGCATC
>CAZVSG010000084.1:0-7293 GCA_964629345.1 uncultured Christensenella sp.
GCTGTTTCCCGGTCGCGAGTGACACCATCACCGGGACCAGGGACAGGGCCAGCGCGGCGCCGGTCAGCACCGGGCTGAAGTACAGCATCAGCGCCAGCGCGCCCAGGAAATTGACCATGTGGATCATCAGGGTGAACTGCCGGGCGAGGTAGTTGGCCTGGACGGAAGCCGCGTCGTTGGTCAGCGCGCTGATGTAGGTCCCGGCGCTCTCCCCCTTGAAGGAGGCGATGCTCTTTCGGGTGATGTCCAAAAAGGCGGTCTCCCTGTACTGCGTCATCGCCCGCTGCAGGAAGCGGGGGAGCGCCTGGCGCTGGATGGCGGAAGCCGCGAGGAAGACCGCGAAGGCGGCCAGGCACCACCAGGCCGCCCGGACGAGCTGTTCCACAGTGCCGCCTGAGGAGATGTCCAGCAGGACCTTGAGCAGATAGGAAATGGCCAGGTTGAAGGCGGCCAGCAGCAGCGTCATGGCCGCGGCCAGCGCCATCATGCCCCTGTTGTTCCGGTAAAAGGCGCAAGCGCGGGCCATGGCCCGCGCTTGCCCGCAGAGGGCCGGCCTGTCAGGCTTCTTTTTATCCTTCCCCTTGGGTGTCGCATTCTCTCTGTCCATTCTTCCGCCTCCTGTCACACAGGTAGTCGTCCGCGCGGCGCGGATGGTTCATTTTAGGGTTGTTCCGGCCCCAAGGCAGGGTAACAAGTATCGGGAAGGGTAAACGAAAAACCCGCTGGTTTCTTTTTCCATAAGAAAGCTGACTGCTGCAGGCGGTTTAGACAGTTAAAAGACCGTGCCTCACGGTCTTTAACAGTCTGAACAACATATTTCATGAGGTTCTCTCTTGTATCTGAACAGAAAAATGATGCAACCGTACAGAAGACGCCAGGGGATTACATCGATGCAATCTTTGAAAATGGTTGCCATCATAAACATGGGATGAACAGCACCTTGACGATAGCCGCACGGAATGGTGCGTTATAATCAAAAGGTCAGAGCGGAAATATGCTCTTCTAAAACAACGGTCACTCCAAACGCTCTTTAATAACGGCATTGAGCCTTCGACGAATACTATCCCATCTGCTTGAGTTGAGTTTGCTTAAACGAGTGAGAAGCTTTGCTACAACCTCTGAATTGACAGTATCCAAATCCTCCAAAGTGATGCACTCAATTTGAAGAGGATAATAGTTCGGGAGGTGATGTGTGTCTTTTGCAATTACCTGGAGCTTCCCCTGAAGATTCAATACTGAAAATTCCTCCAGAATACTCTCTCTTTCTTGTTTTGCCTTTTTTCGGCATTCTATAATACGCGCTGTTTCCCGGGTCCTTTTTGCTTGTCTCTCTTCATTCATCTTGGCCTCAGACTGGAGATTATGCTTTCTTCTTTCGCTTTTTGCTTGCCGTATTGCTTGAATAGCAGCCTCTCTCCTCAGAATAACTGGCGGCATCTCTGGTTTCCACATATTTCGTGCTTGATGAAAAAAACTCGCATCACGTTCCACTATACCAACTGGATCTCCTGGTGCCGTAAGGATCTCGTTTATTTCCTCTTCGTTTAGTGAATACATCGCATCAATTACGCGCTCGAGACCAATCTCCGTAACTTCATTCCGAAAACGCATCGCCCCACAAGTAGTACAGAACAATTCCATGCACCATTTCTCACTCTTAGCACGCCTTACAAGCTCAGCAAACAAGTTGGTGCTATCAGGTTTCATAAAAATGCTCCCATTCTCTTATATTCAGGTTTGTCTGCCCCCATTCTTTATACCAATTGGTAAGAAAGTAAAGACCGTTAACCGGCACAGGTTTTCCTTCTTTGGCTTGGCCATATCGTAACACAGACCGGCGAGGCGCTCAAGGGCGCTCCGCTGCGTTGGATTGTCTTGTGAAACTCAGGGGACGTCAGGCCGTTACAAAACGCTTCTCCCGGGAAACACAGGGGACGTATCTCTGTGTTTTTGCTCAACATCGCAGCATATCAGTGATCATCCTGTATTGAGAACATTAAGAAAGAACCTTGCTTTGCTGATCCTCAAAACAAGGTCCTTTGACAGTCTGAACCGCCTGCTGCAGGCGGCTGAGGTACAGACAAAAATATCCGGGGGAGTTTCAGAGGGCACAGCCCTCTGACTGCAATTGTATCGCCCGGCTTTGCCGGGCGGGCGGGGAGAATTGCGAAGCAATTCAACCTTTGTAAAACCGCCCGTTCTTCCTAAACGACAAAGTGTCCGCAGACACTTTGCTGCCCTCCCTTACCTCGGGATGTAGTTGCTGCGTATGTTCCTGACTGCTTCGATGCGCTTTTTGGCGAACACCTTGGCCGCCTGCTGGGAGGTGATGCCCTCTTTCTCCGCGATATCAAGGACTTCCAGCACCCGGTCATAGATCTTTTTCGTATCGGCCATCACGCGCTCCTTCACGTAGCCGTGCAGCTCATGGTAGACGTTGATGAGGCCGCCGGCGTTGATGACGAAGTCCGGGCAGTAGATGATGCCGCGCTCGCGGATCATGTTGCCATGGATCTCCTCGTCCAGCAGCACGTTGTTGGCCGAGCCCGCGATGACCGGGGCCTTGATCAGGGGGATGGTGTCGCCGTTGAGCGTGCCGCCCAGGGCGCAGGGGCAGAACACGTCCGCGTCCGCGGCGTAGATGTCCTCCGGCTTGACGAAGACCACCTCCGGGTGCTCCTGCGCCATGCGCTGGATGTGCTTCTGGTTGATTTCCGTGAAATAGATCTTCTTCGCGCCCGCCTCCAGCAGGTAGCCGATGAGGTAGTAACCCGTCTGCCCCGCGCCCTGCACGGCAAAGGTGTGGGCGGAAATGTCGGATTCTCCGAACTTCTTCTGCAGCCCGGCCTTCACCCCGTGGAACACGCCCAGTGCGGTGATGGGGGACGGGTTGCCGGACTTGCCCTCCAGGCCCGCGACGTAGTCCGTCTCCATGGCCACGTAGCTCATGTCCTTGGTGGTGGTGTTGACGTCCTCCGCCGTGATGTAGCGGCCCGAGAGGCTCTGCACATAGCGGCCCAGGGCGCGGAAATACGCCTCGGACTTGAGGGTCGCCGCGTCGCCGATAAGCACGGTCTTCCCGCCGCCCAGGTTGAGCCCGGCGGCCGCCGACTTGTAGGTCATGCCGCGCGCCAGGCGCAGGCAGTCGATCAGCGCGTCCTCTTCCGTCGCGTAGTTCCAGATGCGCGTCCCGCCCAGCGCCGGGCCCAGGGTGGTGTTGTGGATGACAGTGATGCCCTTCAGGCCCGTGGACTGGTCGTAGAAATAGACCACCTGCTCGTACTGGTGCTTCTGCATGTAGTCGAAGACTTTGAACTCTCCCATATTCCCTCCGTATGCGGCGTTTTGCTGCATCATATTCCCAATACAATAAAAAAACAATATACAGAATGGTCACAGACCTATATATTGCCAAAAGGAAGGATTTCGGTATCCTGATCTTTAATAGAGACCGTCAGCATCCCGTCCCGAACAGGCCGCCGGCGTCGTTATCCCCTGGCGGCGGACCAAAGCGATCACGGAGCGCGCATGAAGATTCTCGTTCTCAACCTGGGTTCGACGTCCACCAAGGCGGGGGTGTTTGAGGACACGCTGCTGCTGCGGGGGCAGACCCTCCGGCACGGCAAGGCCGAGCTGGCGGAATACGGCGGCATCCTGGGGCAGAAGGAGTACCGCAAGGCGAAACTGAAGGAATGGCTGGACGGACAGGGTTTCCGCCTAGGGGACATGGCGGTCATCGCCGCGCGCGGCGGGCTCATCCGGCCGGTTCAGGGCGGGATCTTCCGGATCGACGCCGCGGCCGCCGGCGACGCCGAAAGCGGGAAGTACGGGATGCACCCGGCCAACGTCGGGATGCTCATCGCCCATGAATGGGGCCTGGAGCACGGCATCCCCGCCGTGTTCCTGGACGCGCCGGCGACGGATGAGCTCAGCGCCCTGGCAAGGGTGTCGGGCTTTAACGGCGTGACCCGCCGCAGCATCTTCCACGCCCTCAACGCAAAGCGCGTCGTCCGCCTTTACTGTCTGGAGCACGGACTGGATCCCCTGAAGAGCCGCTTCATCGTCGCCCACATGGGCGGGGGCATCACCGTCTCCGCCATCGACGGCCTGCGCGCGGTGGACCTCAACAGCGGCGTGGACGGCGAGGGGCCCTTCACCCCGGAGCGCGCCGGCAGCCTGCCGGCGCAGGCGGTGCTGAAACTGGTCCGCGCCTACAACGGGGACACGCTGCAGCTGCAGGAGGACCTGTACCGCAAGGGCGGGCTGCAGTCCTACTTCGGCACCAACAACGTCACGGCGCTCCTCAAACGGGCGGAGAAAGAGCCCGAGGTCAGCCTGGTGCTGGACGCGATGATCTACAACATCGCCAAGTGCATCGGGGCGATGGCCGTGGCGCTCTCCGGCCGGGTCGACCGGATCCTGCTCACCGGCGGGATCGCCTACAACCCGGGGCAGATGGACAGCCTCATCGCCCGGGTGGACTGGATCACAGGCTGCACGGTGTACCCGGGCGAGGACGAGCTGGCCGCGCTGGCGGAAGGCGCTTTCCGATACCTCACCGGAGCGGAAGAGGCGAAAAGCATCGATGGCTGAGCGTACGGCCGCTTTCCCGCCCGCGGGGACCCGGGTCTTTGTCATCCTGGGTGCCTACGGCGCGGGCAAGACGGAGTTCTCCGTGAACCTCGCGCTGGCGCTGGCCGCTTTGGGCCGGAGGACGGCGCTGGCGGACCTGGACATCGTCAATCCCTATTTCCGCTCCCGCGAAAAGGCCGCCCTGCTTTCCGATAAGGGCGTCCGGCTCATCGCGCCGCAGGGCGAACTGCGGGACGCGGACCTGCCGGTGATCCCCGCGGACCTGCGATCCCTGCTGGATGACAAGGGCCTGGCCGGCGTCATCGACCTGGGCGGCGACCCCGCCGGGGCCCGCGCGCTGGCGGCGTTTTCCGCGGATCTCCTCTCCCTGCACCCGGCGGTCTGGTACGTGCTCAACCGCTCCCGCTTTGAAAATGCCGACGCGCGCAGGGCTGTTCAAAGCCTTCAGGGGATCCAGGCGGTTCTGGGCCTGAAGGTGACCGGCCTTGTGAACAACACCCACCTGCTGTCCGACACCGATGCAGCGCTGGTCCGGGAAGGGGCGGCCTTCGCCGGGGAGGTCACAGTACTCACCGGGCTGCCAGTCGTCTGCCACGCGGCGCGGGAAAGCCTGGCCCCGGAGCTGTCTGACCTCAACCCCCTGTTCCCGATGACACTCCGGATGAACCGACCCTGGGAAGAATAAACCTTCACATAAATAAGGAGAGATCTAATGAAAGCGAAAGTGACCTTCCGGCTGGAGCGCTGCAAGGGCTGCGGGCTGTGCGTGAGCGTGTGCCCGAAGAAGATCCTGCGGCTTGACGAGACCGTGACCAACATCAAGGGCTACCACCCCTCCGGCATCACCGACCAGGGCCTGTGCATCGCCTGCGGCAACTGCGCGCGCATCTGCCCGGACAGCGTGATCACCGTGACCAAATCCCAGGAGGAATGAGCATGCAGAAAGAGCGTTGGAAGGGCAACGAGGCCATCGCCGAGGCGGCGGTCCGGGCGGGCTGCAGGGCCTACTTCGGGTACCCCATCACGCCCCAGAACGAGATCCCCGAGTACATGAGCCACCGGATGCCGGAGGCCGGCGGCGCCTTCGTGCAGGCGGAGAGCGAGATCGCCGCCATCAACATGGTCTACGGCGCGGCCGCCGCCGGCGTGCGGGTTTTGACCAGCTCCTCCTCCCCGGGCATCAGCCTCAAGCAGGAGGGCATCAGCTACCTGATCGGCGCCGAACTGCCCGCGGTCATCGTCAACATGATGCGCGGGGGCCCGGGCCTGGGCACCATCCAGCCCGGCCAGGCCGACTATTTACAGGCCACGCGCAGCCCCGGCCACGGCGACGGGCACATGATCGTGCTGGCCCCCTCCAGCATCCAGGAGGCGGCGGACCTGATGGCGGACGCCTTTGACCTGGCGGACCGGTACCGCACCCCGGTGATGATCCTGGCCGACGGCATGATCGGGCAGATGATGGAGCCCATTGAATGGAAACAGCGCGAGGGGAAGCCGCCGGCGGAAAAAACCTGGGCGGTCACAGGACGGGAAGGCGACGGGAAGACCCACGTGATCACCTCGCTGCGGCTCAAGTCGGACAGCAACGAGGCCTTCGTCCTCTCGCTGGCGGAAAAGTACCGGCAGATCGAGGAAACGGAAACACGCTTTGAAGAAGTGAACTGCCAGGGCGCGGACGTTCTGATCGCCGCCTTCGGCACCACCGCGCGCATCGCGCTCTCCGCCGCGCGGAAACTGGAAAAAGAGGGCATCAAAGCAGGCCTCTTCCGCCCCGTCACCGTCTGGCCCTACCCCTACGGGGCGCTGCGGCGCCTGGCGGAGCAGCAGAGCGTGAAGGCGGTGCTCACGGTGGAAATGAACCTGGGGCAGATGCTCGACGACGTGCGCCTGGCCGTGATGGACAGGAAGCCCGTGTATTTCTACGGCCGCACCGGCGGCATGGTGCCCGAGCCCGCGCACATCGCGGACAGGGTGCGGGAGATCCTGGCGGAGGTGAAAAGGAATGGCTGAACAGGTCGTCTATGCGCGCAGCAAAGGGCTCAAGGACGTTGAAACGCACTACTGCCCCGGCTGCCACCACGGCATCATCCACAAGCTCATCGCCGAGGTCCCGTCGGCTGCGCGGTGCTGGCGTATGACTACTTCAACTGCGACTTTGTCCAGGCCGCCCACGGCCGCGCCCCGGCGGTGGCCACCGGCATCAAGCGCACCCGCCCGGACCTGCTGGTCTTCGCCTACCAGGGCGACGGCGACCTGGCCTCCATCGGCGCGGCGGAGATCGTACACGCGACGATGCGCGGGGAAAAGCACACCACCATCTTCATCAACAACGCCATCTACGGCATGACCGGCGGGCAGATGGCCCCCACCACCCTCATCGGGCAGAAATCCACCACCTCCCCCTCCGGCCGCAGCCAGACACAGCACGGCCTGCCCATCCGGATGGCCGAGATGCTCTCCACCCTGGACGGCATGGCCTATGCCGAGCGGGTGTGCGTAGCGGACGTCCCCAACCTGCTCAAGGCGAAAAAGGCGATCAAAAAGGCTTTCACCCTCCAGCAGCAGGGCATCGGCCATACCTTTGTCGAGTTCCTCTCCACCTGCCCCACCAACTGGGGCATGACCCCGGTCGCCGCGGGGGAATGGCTCAAATCCGACATGACCAGGGTCTCCCCCCTGGGCGTAAAGCAGGACGTG
>CAZVSG010000084.1:7303-10067 GCA_964629345.1 uncultured Christensenella sp.
GACAAGGGAACTCATCATCGCGGGCTTTGGCGGCCAGGGCGTCATGGCCATGGGCAAGACCCTGATCGAGGCCGGGCTGAAGGAAGGCTTCAACGTGTCCTGGGTGCCCTCCTACGGGCCGGAGATGCGCGGGGGCACCGCCAACTGCTCCGTGGTCATCTCCGACGAGCCCATCGGTTCCCCGGTGGTCACCCAGCCCACCGAGCTCATCGCCATGAACGGTCCCTCGCTTGACCGCTTCCATCCGTTGGTCGAACCCGGCGGGCTCGTCCTCATCAATTCCTCCCAGGCGGTAAACCCCGTCTGCCGCACGGACACCCGGTGCTTCATCAACATGGTCATGCTCGGCGCCTACATCAAAGCCACCGGCGCCCTGAAAATGGATACCATCCAGGACATGCTCGCCCATGTGTTCACCGGCCCCAAGGCGCACCTGGTGGAGCTGAACATCCGCGCGCTTCAGGCCGGGGCGGGGTATATCAGGGAATGATCGGTTCAAACAGGGAGAGGGACGGGGAAGAGGAACGGGGGAAGAAGGAACGGGGGATTTCATCCCCCGAACCCCCTGACAAGGGACTTCGTCCCTTGACCCGTTTTTATTCCCTAATGTGACACGCTGCTGAGTTTCGTTCCTGCAGCCCCGAACAGGCTGCCGTCATATCCCGTCCGAGGGTGTCCACGTGTCCGGGAGGGGTTCTCCCTCCGCGCCGTAACCCATTTCCGCCAGCAGGCCGAGGTTGACGAAGGCCAGCGCAAAGCCGCCGCGCCGGCTGTAGGTGATGAGAAACGCCGCGGTATCCTCATGGATCCTCCAGGTCTGGTGCTCCACATCTTCCAAATGAAAGGCTGTCAGCACTTCCCCCGGCACACGCTTCAGGGTCTGCGTGACCCAGTCGGTATCCTCGGGCATGGGTTTTCCGTATTTCTGTGTCATGGCGGCCTGCAGGCTGTCCCTCTTCGCCGCATTGCCGCTTTCCCATTCGACAAAATCATAGAAAATGGCGAGCAGCCTGTCCTTGTAAAACAGGTAGTTCAGGCTGTATGCCTGCACGCCCGCGGCAGCCGCGTCCCCAAGATCCAGCAGCTGAAAGTCAGGGTAGTCACGGTGGATCCAATAATCCCTGTCACTGCTGACGCCTTCCGCCTCCAGGACCTCCCGGGGCGTGGAAGCCCAGGTGATCCCGTTGCGGCTGAACCTGAACAGAGTTCCCTCCGCTTCCGCGGGGCCTTCTTCTGTTTCCGCAGGATCATCCTCCGCCTGCCCGAATAAAAAGGCGTCCCATGCCCCGTCCGCGTTCAGCCCCATCTCCTTCAGCAGGCCCAGGTTGACACAGGCCAGCGCAGCGCTGCCGCCCCGGTTGTATTCCATGACGAAGGCGGCGGTATCCTCCCGGATCATCCAGGTCCTGTGCCCATTATCCTCCAATTCAAAATGCGTCAGCACCCTGGCCGGCAAGCTTTTAAGAATTTCAGTGACCCAGTCGCTCTCAGCCGGCATGGGTTCGCCGTACTCTCTGAGCATGGAGTTGACCAGGCTCCTATAACTGCCCGATTCATAAGGGGAATCGTAGAAAATGGCGAGAAGGCTGTCCTTGTGGAACAGGTAATTCAGGCTGTTCTCCTGTTTCCCCTCATCAAATGCGTCCTGGATCGACAGCAGCCGGAAATCGGGATACTTTTGGCGGACCAGATCATCAATTTCCTGCCCAACGCCTTCCGCCTCCCGGACCTGTTCCGGCGTGGAAGCCCAGGTGATCCCCTTGCGGAAGAGGATGAGCCCTGTCTCCTCCGCTTCAGGGGCGCCCGCCTCCTCCCAGCGGCCGAGGTAGAAGGTGTCGCCCGCCCCGTTCCTGAGGATCAGCTGCCCCTTTTCAAGAAGAAAATCAAGCGCCGGCTGGCCGTCAATCCTGGCGCGGATACCGCCCTCGATCTCCTCCCAGGTCCCGGCCCCTTCCGACGACCCGGATTTTGATCTGAGTGTGCCGTCCGGGCGTAACAGAAGGGAGATGGTTTCAACCTTTGTTCCGTTGTATTCCTGCTTCAGGATGCCGTCGCCCCGGTCAACGGCCCAGCAGACCCACTCCCCGGCGAAGTCAGAAGCCGCCGCGGCCGGAAAAAGGACAGCCGACAGCAGCATCACCGCCGACAGCAGCATGGCGATCGCTTTTTTCATTTTTCTATGGTCCTTTCCGTTGGAATGACTCGTATTCTGGCGCTTCTTCCGTAAATATAGCACCGTTCCTGCCACGCGTCCAACAAAACTGCATGGGGGAGTCCGGCTGGCCGGACAATTTCAAGAACTGCTATCATATTCACCGATCCCCGGGCACACCTGGTGGAGCTAACGTCCGCGCGCTACAGGCCGGGGCGGGGTATATCAGGGAATGATCGGTTCAAACGGGGAGAGGGACGGGTAGTGGAACGGGGAGGTCTTTCGGGGGATTTCATCCCCCGCATCGTTCCATACCGCATTCGATTTCACGCCATCCCTGCCGCAAGTCGATCATGGATGAGCAAACGGCACGGCGCGGTGAAACCGCGCAGGGATCCATTTGGACAAGTTCGTGTGTATCACGTTTTTTCCGGCAGATGATCAGGAAAAAGCTTGTAATCATATGAAAACGAATATATACTTCAGGCATGGGTATACTGAACCATGGGAAGTGCTTATTGGCTTCTACAGCCGCGCCCATGGTTTCGGGAACGCAAAAAAATGAATAGAAGGAGATCTGCCATGAAAAAGTTTCTGTCCTTGTTCGCCGTC
>CAZVSG010000085.1:0-9939 GCA_964629345.1 uncultured Christensenella sp.
TTTGCGAGCTTGCCGCGCATTCCGGAGGACTCGATCTTCGTAATAACGCCGTTTTTAATATGCTCAATCAGCGGAGCGTGGACATCGGACAGGCTGGAAGCAGCCAGCTTCAGATCCTTATAGCCCATCTCAGCCAGTTTGGCAACAACAATATGCACAAGGTAATCGCCGCCGCGGCGCCCGTGATGGTGTACTACCTGTGGCTGTGGGGCGGGTTTCGGGACATGCTGGGCGGAACCGGTCTGTCACCCACAACACTCTACAACGATGGGCTGACCTGGCCGAGGCTGGCTGCCAGCCTGGCGCAGTACCTCATCCTGGGCGTGCCGGCGTGGCTGGTATACCGCCGCGGGATGCACAGGAGGCTGGCGAATGGGTAGGAAGAAAGCCAAATTCACCGATGTCCTGGTGGTTGCCAGGATGTCGCTTTCAGCATGGGCAGATTCACCCCGCGGGGCTTTCGTCCTGCTTGCGATGGCCATGATGTGCTACGGCGCACTGCGTGAACTTCGCCTGGCCATGCTCCCCATGGGATATGGCATCACCTGGGCGGAGGCGCCCCTGTTCGCGTTCCATCGGCAATCTTTGCTCGCGGGCACCCTTTTCCTGCTGTTAATGACGGATCTGCCAAAAAAAGGCAGCGCCCAGAACTATCAGTTGATCCGCACAAGCCGGGCGCGGTGGCTGAGTGGACAGGTCACCTACTGTTTACTGATGGTCGCAGTGTTCGTGGCGGTGATGATCGCTCTTTCCCTCCTGTTCGCCATCCCAATTTTGCAGGCAGGAAACACATGGAGCGATACGGCACGGGAACAACTGGGGTACGCGCTTCCCTCGGAAGCGATCTTCCCGCTGGCGACCCGTGAGGCGATGCCGCCGGCGCGCGCTCTCCTCATCAACATTGCCCTCAGCGGCGCGTACTGGCTGGGGTTGGCGTTGCTGATCCTGTTCAGCGGCCTGATCGGGCAGAGCTTGTTTGGGCTTGTACCGGCGATGGTGATACAGCTTCTTCCCTGGATGGTCAACACCTTTGTCCAGATGGAGCCGATATATTGGTTTCCCGGCTCTTACGCAACCGTGTTTCTCCCTCAGTATGCTCAGTTCCCCGGAAGAGAACTCGTGGCGATAGCGGTGTTCCTATCAGTCGATTTACTGCTGGTGGGCTTGATGTTCTGGCGGCTGAAACGGGCTGACCTGAGTTTTGTCAGCAACCAGGGAGGTAGTATGATATGAGCGACATGATCATCGTGGAGAACGTCCACAAACGCTACAGGGACAATCAGGTGCTAAACGGGGTATCCCTCCGGGTGCCTCAAGGGACGATCTGCGGCCTCATCGGCCCAAACGGCAGCGGAAAAACCGTTCTTCTGCGCTGCATCTGCGGCATCACGCCGGTCGACGCGGGCCAAATCACCGTTGGTGGGTATAAAATCGGAAAACAGCGGGATTTCGCGCCGAATACCGGCCTTTTGCTCGAGGGGCCAGGGTTCATCGGCGCGTATTCGGGGATGAAGAACCTGCGATACTTTATGCAATTGTCAGGGAAGGGCGGCACGGAGGATTGCGAGAAGGCAATGCGTGCGGTCGGCCTGAACCCGGAGGACAAAAAACGGGTGCGGAAGTACTCCCTGGGCATGAAGCAACGACTGGGTCTGGCGCAAGCCAGTATGGAAGAACCCAGGTTGCTGATTTTGGATGAGCCCTTCAATGCGCTGGACAGCGCTGGGGTTCAGGAAATGCGAGATCTCTTCCTGCAGATCAAAATGGAAGGCGCCACATTCTTGCTTACAAGCCATAATGCGCAGGATATTGCTGTGCTGTGTGATACGGTCTATCAGTTTGATGGCGGTGTGGTGAAGGAGGTAGCTAGACCGGGAGCGTAAACTGTTCACCGGGAGATTAACAGAATTAATGCGGTTTTCAGAATAGAAGGCATGTGCTGGTTAGCTGCTGACTGTCCGTGGTAGTGCATCCCGCCCATGTGATTAACGGACAAGGAAAGGGGTGACACCGTTGAACAACTGAACATAGCACATATCTGCCTTTTCGGAACAATTAATGTCTCATTCTTGAATCGATAAATTCACAATGGAGGAGGATATCATGAATAAGAAAGTGAGTTTCTTGCTACTTCTTGCCCTGGTTCTTGCCGCGTCTGTCTTCAGTATTGCTCTGGCTTGCGACGGCGGGCATAGCAGGGAGACCTCCTGGGGAAACCAGGACAAAGTGTTCGCCAGCATCTCTGCGTGCAGCTGCTCTCCGCGGGCCAACCACTTGTATGCCTCCACAAGGGCGCAAGTGGAAGACCAGTACGGATACACATACTGGATGAATTGGGTGGAGAGTTACGGAGATAACGTTTCCTACAAATCTTCCACCAGTAATCCGGCCAATCCTATTATCGGTGGCATTGCACATTTTCGGCATAGCTGCACAACAGGAGGATCTCCATATACCTATCATCAGCATTACGTGACCATCGTGTAACTTCCCGTGTCCGCCGCCGCGGTAAATACGTGCTGCTGCGGCGGCATTCCTCAATTCGAAAAAGGGAAGGAGCGATGAATGAAACTTCTGCGTATCATTCGGCTGGACATAAAACACTACCTGAGCAGGGAACCCGGCTCGCTGTTCGTCGTGCTGCTCACGCTGTTCTGCTGCTTTTTTGCCCTGATGTGCTTCACCGGAGTAACAGGCGCTGTCTCCCAGGGAGCCAGCACCGCGGCGCGGGTCACAGCCCTTGCTGTGTATCCTGAAGAATCCGTAACCGCTGCGCAGGTCGCCCGCCTTTTTGAGGATGCGCCGCTGGGGCCGATGAACAACGCCTATATGCTGATGCTTGGCACGTCGCCGGAGAATCCCAACATATTCGGATGGAAAGGCACGGCTTTCACGCGCATCCACGCCCTGGAGCCGAACAAGGATTTTCTCACCGAAGAGGAGATTGAGAGTGAAGAAGACGTGCTGATCATGAACTCTGATATGATTGCTGCCCGGAGGGAAAATATCCGGGAGAATGTGAACATCATCCGGGGAAACGCGCTGCGGATGGATTGGATTGAAGTATGCCAGCATAAACATATTGATTTTGTTTTTGGCAATCCACCATTTGTTGGAAAGAAATATCAAGACAAAGATCAGAAAAGTGACATGGCCTTTGTTTTTGGTAATAGTTTTCGAGGATCGGGTAATCTCGATTATGTCACAGCTTGGTATATGAAAGCAGCCGCTTGCCTTGAAGCAAATACAGAGTGCGCTTTTGTTGCAACAAACTCGATAGTTCAGGGAGAACAAGTACCGATTTTATGGAAGCCACTCTTTGAGCTAATGGGCATAAAAATAGAATTTGCTTATCGAACATTTAAGTGGGCAAATGAAGCAAAAAATGTTGCGGGAGTGCATTGTGTTATTATCGGCTTCTCAAAAAGAATTTCCGGCAAGGAACTTGTGCTATATGATAATGGTAAAGAAACGATAGTTAACCATATCAATCAATACCTAATAGATGCACCTGATGTGTTTGTGGAAAACCGTTCTCGACCAATATGTAATGTCCCTTCTATGGTATATGGTAGTTTCGCACTGGATGACGGCAATTATACAATACCTGAACAGGAATATATTGACATACTTAATAAAGAACCTCATGCAGAACGCTTTATGCGTCCTTTCATCGGCAGTGATGAGTATATTAACAATGTAAAACGCTATTGTATATGGCTTAAGGGGATACCACCAAACGAAATAAAGACAAGCAGTATCATTTTAAAGAAGGTGGATGCTGTCCGTACATGGCGACTGAGTAGTAATAGAAAAGAGACTGTTGCTGCTGCAAACACACCTACAATTTTTGCAGAAATTAGGCAACCACTTGAAGATTATCTCGCTGTTCCCATAACAAGCAGCGAAAGAAGACAGTATATCCCTATTGGATATCTACCAAGCAATGTGATAGCAAGCAATCACTTGCTCATCATACCCGGAGCAGATTTCTATTGCTTTGGCATTCTAACATCATCTACACATATGAACTGGATGCGCGTAGTAGCTGGAAGACTAAAAAGCGATTATAACTACTCAGCTCGCATTGTATACAACAATTTCCCATGGCCTGATTCCTCTGATATACAAAAAGTAAAAATCAGCGAATCTGCTCATGCAATTCTATCTGCCAGAGCACTTTATCCAGAATGGACCCTATCAGAAATGTATGATCCGCGATTCATGCCAATAGAATTGCAGAGAGCCCACCAGGACAACGACCGCGCGGTGTGGGAAGCCTATGGCCGCGCCTGGCCCATCGGGGATGAAGCCGCTTGCGTGGCGCATCTGATGAAACTGTACAGAGATAAATGCCTGTCCCATGAATGAGCAGGCAGACCTGAACGATGACCAGAAGAAGACCGTGTGCCTTCTGATCAAGTCGCTGAAGGAGTGACCCCATGAAAAAACAGGATTTTGACCAGCTGACAGAGAGCCTTCAGCAGGCGATCGAATACAAAAAGGGGAACCGCAAGGCTGCCCGGTCTATTGTGTGCGTGATCAATGACGGGATGAAAGAAGCCGGAACGGTCAATCATACTGAACGAATGAATAAACGCACAGATGGGGCGGAAATTTTTGATGGTTCCGCTAAGACGAAAGAATGAGGCGTAACAGAGCCTACGCCGAATGAAAGAGTCAACGCGGAGGCGCAAAAAAGCCGCCTCATCAAAGCGTTTGCGATTGAGTTCAGTATTATCATTTCCCCCCATAATTTGCCTTCAAATAATCGAACACCCCTCCGGCGATGGGCGCGGCGATCTCGCCGCCGCCCCCGGTGTCCTGCACGACGATGCAGACGGCGTAAGGCAGGGAAGGCTCATCCAGGAAGCCGATGAACCAGGCGTTGGTGTTCTCCTGCCCGTCGATCTGGGCCGATCCGGTCTTCCCCGCGACCTTCAGGCCATTGACGGCGGCGCGGGCGGCGGTACCGGATCGGGCGGCCCCGCGCATCGCGTCGGCGATGGTGTCCGCGTCCCCTTTGGACAGCGGCGTCCTGTAGACGCAGGGGCTGATCTGCGCGCGGACGTTCCCGGCGCTGTCCAGCGCCTGCAGCAGCAGCTTGGGCTCCATCATCACCCCGTCGTTGGCGATGCCGGCGGCGATCAGGCACATGTGCAGCGGGGTGATGGACAGGGCGCTCTGCCCGGCGCCCGTCCAGGCCAGTTCCTTCATCGGCCTGCTCCCCTTGGGGTAGGCGGCGTTTTCGACCACCAGGTCGGAAAACAAAAGGTAATCGTCCAGGCCGAACAGCTGCGCCGTCCTGCGCAGGTTCTCGTCCCCCAGCTCAAGGGCCAGCTTGGCGAAGGTGATGTTGCAGCTCACCGCGAGGGCCTTTTTCAGGTCCAGCTCCCCATGCACGGCCATGCCCGCGTCCGTGATCACCGCATCGCCCACCTGATAGCCCCCCGTGCAGGTGAAGGTCCTGCCCATCACCCCGGGGATGTTCTGCAGCGCGGCGGCCAGGGTCACCACCTTGAAGGTAGAGCCGGGCGCGCTGGTCCAGCGCGTGGCGCGGTTCCAGTACGGCTGCTGGGGGTCCTGCTCGATCCCTGGAGCCTTCGCCATCGGGTCAAAGCCCGGCAGGCTCAGAAGGGTCAGCAGCTCCCCCGTCTTCCAGTTCATCACCACCGCCGCGCCCGCCTTGCCCGCGGGGAAACGGTCGGCGATCAGGCGGGTCAGGGCGCTGTCCACGCTCAGCCTCAGGTCGTAGCCGCGCCGGGGGCTCCCCGACAGGGCGGCTGACAGGCGGGTCAGGTAGTTGTCCCCGAAGGCGTACAGCAGGCTTGCCATGAAGGATTCCACGCCGTAGGCGACGTTGTTGTCCCTGTCTCCGATCAGGTGGACCATCGCTTTGCGCATCGCCGCGTCCGGATGGTAGACGCGCTTCCCCTCCGCGTCGGCCCCGGCCAGCTGGACGCCGCTGCGGTCATAGACGCGCCCGGGGACGACGTCCTTTTTGACGCTGCGCAGCGAGGTGTTGGCCGCCGAGGAGAACCAGCGGTTGCCGAAGTAGCTCAGGCTGTAGGCGCCGTAGGCGATCAGCGCGATCAGCATGAGGCTTAAGACGGTGACGACCAGGCGGATGTTCCGCTTGATGAGCTTCATCCGCTCTCCTCCCCCGTCATGGCGATCATCTGGTCCTCTTTCAGGCCCCGCTCGTTGACATGGGCGACCCCCTGCAGCAGGCCCATGATCGAAAGGCTGCTGACCAGGCTGGTCCCCCCATAGCTGACAAAGGGAAGGGTGACCCCGGTGAGCGGGATCAGTTTGATGTTCCCCCCGATGATGACGAAGGCCTGCAGCGCCACGAAGCAGGAGCAGCCCAGCGCCAGGAGGGTGTGGAACCTGCTCTGCGCGCGCAGGGCGATGCCGATGCCGCGCAGGAAGATCATCAGGTAGATCAGCACCACGCCCACCCCGAAGATGACCCCGAACTCGTTGAACACGGCGGCAAAGATGAAGTCGGTCTCCACCTCGGGGATGACCCTGGCGTTGCCCAGCCCCAGCCCGGTGCCCCAGAGCCCGCCGTTGGCCATGGCGACCAGGGACTGCACCACCTGGTACCCGGCGCCCTGGTAATCCTGCCAGGGGTCGATCCAGATGGCGACTCGTTTCTTCACGTGGGCAAACATGGTGTACCCCAGGACGGCCCCGCCCCCTGCCCCCAAAGTGCCCAGGGCCAGGAAGGGCAGGCTGCCGGTGGCGGAAAAGACCAGGATGAGCGTGACGGCGTAGTACAGCAGCGCGGTGCCCAGGTCCTTCTGCAGCATCAAAAGGCCCAGGCACAGGCCCGCGAACAGCAGCGCCGGGAGCACGCGGCGGCGGGAGAGCAGGGAGGCGACGACCAGCAGCGCAGCGACCTTGACGATCTCACTGGGCTGGAAGCCCACGCCGAAGACGGTGATCCAGGCCTTGGCCCCGTTCTTTTCCGTCCCGAAGAAGACCGGCAGCGCCATGAGCAGCAGCGCCCCCAGCGCGATGAACGGCAGCAGTCCCTTCAGCCGGTGCCAGAAGCGCACCAGCAGCAGGCAGCCCACCATCCCCAGAAGCCCGGCGCCGTAGTTGAGCGCCTGGTCCATCCCCTTGTCCGGTTTGATGCGGTAGAGCACCAGCACGCCCAGCGCGCAGAGGAAGTTGACCAGGGTCAGCAGCAGCCGGTCCGCCGGGATCAGCCGGGGCAGGATGAAGGAAGACGCGAAGAAGCAGGCCGGCACCAGGACGGCCAGCGCGAAACTCAGCGGGGAGAGGTCCTTCAGCCCCAGCAGGGCGAAGCCCAGAAAAAGGAAGACCATCCCCGGCAGGGCCAGGAACCGGTTGTCCCCGCTGTGTGCCTTACCCTTCATCGATGTCCTGTCCGTTTCCCTTTCTCCTGTGCATCCGCCTGCGCCGCGGAGGCGCTCCGCCTCTGTCAAGATCCCGGGGAGGCATGTCCTGCGGGAACCCGTCCGGGCCGGGCAGCGGCGCGTACTGCCAGGTCATGTCCATATCCTCCGGCGGCGCGCTGGGCGGCAGCGGCTGAGGGGCAGGTTCGATCCCCGGCCATGGGGCCGGTTCCGCTTCCCGGACCATGCCGGATTGAACAGTCCTCTGCCGGGCGGGCAGCTCCAGGCCGGCAAAGAGCCGGAAACGGCAGCTCAGCCCCCGGATCTCCAGGATCGTGCCGTGCAGCGCGAACTCGTTCCCCCGCTTCAATGGCTCCCCGTCCAGCACCGCGCCGCTTCTTTGATGCAGGGGCGTCAGGCACACGCCGCGGCCGGGGCGGAAGACGAACTGGAACTCCCGGCGCTTCAGCCCCGACAGGCGGATGTCGCAGCTGCGTCCCGAGCCGATCAGCCCCTCACGCGGCAGGGGATAGCCCCTGCCTTCGGACAGGTCCACCAGCTCGCCCACCAGCCCCGCGTCGGGCAGATCCCGCAGCGCGCGCCGCCAGGCCCTGCTGTCCCGCCGCATCAACACGTACCCGCGCAGCAGGAACAGCAGCATCAGCAGGATGAAGACATACCTCATCCCAATGGAGAGCAGCTCGTACGCCGTGTCCTGCACCTTTCCCTCCCGAATCCCCGCTGCGGGACATTATAGCACGGCAGTGATACCGCAGGATACTAAACGAATGAGTCAACGCAAAGATGGGGCGAGGATTTTTCATGGCTCCGCTAAGCCGAAAGAACGAGGCGTAGCGGAGCCTACGCCGAGTGAAAGAGGCAACGCGGAGACGGAAAAATTCCGTTCCATTAAAGCGTTTACGATTGAGTTTAGTATCGAAAAGATGTCAGTGCATGTCACTGTGCGGATAGGTTATTCTATCTGCGGAAACAGGATCGATCGACGGGAGGAGCTGCGTGGTCAGGGTCAACTACGTCCGGGAATGCCGCGCCTTTCAGGCAGCGGCGGGTGAAGGGCAGATCACCGCCAACGAGGTGGTGCTCTGGCACGCGCTGTTTGAGCTGTTCAACCGCAAGGCCGATGGCGACCGCTGGCCGGACGGCTTTCTCCCCTTCCCGAACGCCCAGCTGCTGGCCCTGACGCCCTTTGGATCGGGGGACTCCGGGGTGGAGATCCTGCGCCGGGCGCGGGAGAAGCTGGTAAAGAGGGGCCTGATCCGCTACCGGCCGGGCCAACGAAGGAGCAGGATGCCGGAGTACAGCCTGGTGTACTTCTGCGCCGAGCCGCCGTCAAAACCGGAAAGCGCACAGCAAGACAGAGCAGGCATTGTCAGCGGTCCAGCGGAAGCCCCCCGCAAGGACGGCGGCAAAGCGTCGGGCGGATCCGGGGGCAGGGCCGGGGGCAGATCGTATGACCACCCCCCAAACCAAGACGCAGACCGAAACCCCGTCCACACACCTCCTTTCAGGGAGAGCCCTGCCGCGCGCGCGGCGGAGGGGTCTCCGGATCCCCCGGCGGATCCGCAGGGCTATGACCTCGGCTGGAAGACCAGCGCCAGGGCCAGGGGCGCCGTGGCCCAGCGCCTGCTGGACCGCTACGGCGGCCGGCTGGATACGTCGGACCCCTGGGGCGACCTGTGCGAGCTGATGGCGCAGGGCCTGCCGCCGGACGAAATCGAGCGGGCGATGCCCACCAGGCCCTGTTTCAGCAGGCTTGTCGCGCGGCTTCGCGCCCTGGCGCTCTGCCACGGCATCCTCCCGGATCCGCCGGGATAGGACACGGTTCAGGTTTTTGTACATGAATGCGCTTTTCACAGCCATATCCAACATATCTCACCGACAGATGGAAGCGAATGTGATTGACAGTTGGACAAACGGGCGTATAATGTAGGACAACACAACTGAAGGAGGAACTGTAAATGACCGGTATTCCGCTGCTCATTGCCTTTGTGGTGGCCATCATCCTGATGATCGTCCTGATCTCAAAGTTCCATGTCCATGCCTTCATTTCCCTGATGCTGGTGTCCCTGCTGTTCGCCCTGGTCGCCGGGATCAAGATCACGGACATCCCGACCATCATCGGGCAGGGCTTCTCCGGAACGTTCACCAACATAGGCATCGTCATCATCCTGGGCGCGCTGGTTGGCACGCTGCTGGAGAAGACCGGCGCGGCGCTGAAGATGGCCGATTCCGTGGTGAAACTGGTCGGCAAAAAACATCCGGAAGCCGCGATGCTCATCATGGGTTGGATCGTGTCCATCCCGGTGTTCTGCGACTCAGGCTTTGTCATCCTGGACCCCATCCGCAAGGCGCTGGTCAAGCGTACGGCGCGTTCCTCCGTCGCCTCCACCGTGGCGCTGTCCATGGGCCTGTACATCTCCCACTGCTTCATTCCGCCCACGCCGGGCCCCATCGCCGGCGCGAACGCGCTGTTTGAGGGCATCGCCCAGCCGGTCAATCTGCTGCTGGTCATCGGCGTCGGCGCGGCCTGCTCCATCCTGCCCCTGATCGT
>CAZVSG010000086.1:0-9772 GCA_964629345.1 uncultured Christensenella sp.
CAGACCGGCAGCACGGCCACGGTCGCGGTGCTGGTGTGGATGCGGCCCGCGTTTTCCGTCGCGGGCACCCGCTGCACCCGGTGCACGCCGCTTTCATACTTCATCCTGCTGTAGGCGCCGCGCCCGGACAGCGTGAACACCGCTTCCTTGACGCCGCCCAGGTCATTCTCGCTCACGTTCATCAGGGACACTTCAAAGCCGTGCCGCTCCGCGTAACGGGAATACATCCGCAGCAGCAGCGCCCCGAACAGCGCCGCCTCGTCGCCGCCCGCTCCCGCGCGGATCTCCATCACCACGTCGCGGTCATCGTCCTCATCCCTGGGCAGCATCATCAGGCGCAGTTCCCGGGAGAGCGTTTCCTGTTCCTTTTCCAGCGCGGCCAATTCTTCCTGCGCCATCTCCCGCATGCCGGGGTGAGAGAGCAGCTCGCGCGCGGACCCGGCTTCCCGTTCCAGGAGCTCATACCGGCTCCAGGCGTCCAGCATCGGCTCAAGCCCGGCCATCTCCTTCATCAGGGCTGAAAAGCGCGGCTGGTCCGCCAGAATGTCCGGCTGGGCCAGGGCGAGGGACAGCTCTTCATGCCGCGCGCGCAGGCGCGCGAAATACTCTTCCATGCCTTCAGTGTACACCGCTTATGATCCCTGTTTCAAGTACGCGCGGACGCCCGGCCAGGTCTGGAAACACGGCAGGTTCCCGGTAATCCGCGCCGGTCAGGGCGCAGACGTCCTCCGCCTCCCCGTCGCCGATCTCCAACAGGAGGGTCCCGCCGGGATTGAGGTAATGCCTGGCCTCCCCGATGATCCGGCGGTAAAACATAAGGCCATCGGGGCCGCCGTCAAGCGCCAGGGCGGGTTCCCTCAGCACCTCCGGCTGCAGCCCCGGCAGGTTGGGGGAGGGGATGTAGGGCGGGTTGCTCAGGATCAGGTCAAAAGACTCCCCTTTCAGGGGCTGGAACAGATCGCCCTGCAGGACAAGGACCTGCGCCTGATGCAGCGAAGCGTTTTCTTCGGCCAGGGAGACGGCTTCACCTGACAGGTCGCTCAGCCAGACCTCAGCCTTGGGGCAGGCCAGTTTCAGGCTGATGCCGATGCAGCCTGTCCCGCAGCACAGGTCCAGCACCCTGATGCCGGGCCGGAGCAGGGAGGCGGCACGCGCGCACAGCGCTTCCGTGTCCGCGCGGGGGATCAGCACGCCTTTGCGGACGAGGAACTCATGCCCCATGAACGGCGCCCGGCCGATGATATACTGGAGGGGTTCCCTCTGCCCCCGAAGCGCGGCCAATGAGAAAAAGCGCGCCTGCGCCTCTTCACTCAGAACCATTTCACCCTGCGCCAGAAGCGCTAAACGGGGATCCCCCGTCACCTCGGCCAGAAGCCACTGGGCGTCCAGGCGGGCATCCGGCACGCCGGCCGCCTGCAGGCGGCCGGCGGCCTCCAGCAAGGCTTCCCGCGCTGTCAAGCGTTCCCGGCGGCCGCCCTGGGCAGGATCACGCAGCCGTCCTTTGTTTTTTCGCCCTCGGGCAGTCCGTCAAGCGCGGCGGACAGTGCGGCGATGGCCACTTCCAGCATGTCATCCGTGGGCGGTTTGGTGGTCAGCCGCTGAAGCTGCATCCCCGGCCAGCGCAGCGCGCGGGTGAGCGGGCTGTTCGCGTGGGCCAGGCCTTTGAGCGCTTCGTATCCCAGGCCGGCGACGACCGGCAGGAATACCAGCCGGGACAGCACGCGCACCAGGTAGTTCGCGCCCATGTCAAAGCCGGAGATCAGCAGTATGATCTCATCCATGATGGAATAGAACAGGATCGACAGGATGAAGGTCAGCAGGAGGAAACTGGTTCCGCAGCGCGGGTGCAGGGTCGTGTACTTCTGCGCGTTCTCCGGCGTCAGCGGCAGCTCCGCCTCATGGTTGTACACTGCCTTGTGCTCCGCGCCGTGGTACTGAAAGGTCCTGCGCATGTCCGGCATCAGGCCGACCAGGTACAGGTAGGCCATCAGGATGAGGATGCGGACGGATCCGCTGACCAGGTTCACCGCAAACAGCGACCAGCCTGCCCTGCGCAGCGCGACGGTCGGGAGGTTGGGAAGCAGCACGAACAGGCCGATGGACAGCGCCAGCGCCATCACCAGCGCCAGGCCCATGAGCACCTTGTCCGCGCCTTTGCCCAGCTTCCTGGACAGCCAATCCTCAAACCGGGAGGGCTTTTCACTTTCCAAAGCGCCCGTCATGTCCGCGCTCTGCTGGAGCACTTTCATCCCCAGTTTCATCATCAGCACCATGTTCACGGAGCCGCGCAGGAAGGGAAAGCCCATCCAGGCGTGCTTTTTGGCCGGGGAGACATAGGCCTCGCGCTTGATGAGGATATCGCCGTTGGGTTTGCGAACCGCCACCGCGATGGCGTCCGGCGCTTTCATCATCACGCCGTCCAGCACCGCCTGCCCGCCGATGTCCGGCCTGCGGGCGGGTTTCTGCGTCTCAATGGATCGGATCAAATCTGCCTCCTCTGCCTTCTTTTACTGAAGGGATTGCTGTTTATTGTATATACCCTTTGGCGGGTGCGGTCAATGCGGGATGCGTGTGATCAGAAATGAGCAAAAGCGCCCGAAAACGGACGCTTTACAGGCAGGAACAGCAAACTCAGCCCTGCTTCTCGTAACGCTTCTTGAAACGGTCCACACGTCCGCCGGTGTCCACCAGCTTTTGCTTGCCGGTGTAGAAGGGATGGCACTTGGAGCAGATGTCCACGCGCATTTCTTTCCTGACTGAGCCGGTCTCAAACGTTTCACCGCACACGCAGCGTACCGTGGCGGCGGCGTACTTGGGATGGATGTCCTTCTTCATGGCTTTACCTCTTTGCGCTGATTCTGGCGGATTCATGGCGCGCTACCATGAGCCGCAAAAGGTATCCTATCACCCCGGCGTGTCAATTGCAAGCGGAATGTTTCCGCTTTGGCTGCCGGGTCTTTGCGCTCAATCCATGAGCGGTTCCAGGGTCTTGAGGAAATCGGCATGCGCCGGGTTTCGTCTGGAGAAAGGCTCAACGCCCTTCTCATTCCCGTTGTAGTCAACGACCAGGTTGACGTACAGCAGCATCCTGCTGTCTCCGGAGAGATCCTGGATCATACTGACCGGTCTGCCAAAGGGGAGCGCGGAGGACGAGAGCAGGCTGGGCTCAACTTCCCGGACTTCGTCAAGGCTCGGCAGGAGCGTCATGAACTCGCTCTTGACCAGGATGCCTTCGGCAGCCTCATAGGTGACGGTGATGCTGCCGTTCCTGATGACGGCGTTCACCGTGCCGATCCGATACAGGTTCGAGGCGATCAGGGAGATGGCCAGCTCAGCGTCGACCGACAGGTCCAATGGCGTAAACATGTACCACTTGTCAGTCAGCCCCGGCTTGACGTCACGGAAACTGAATCCTTCGGAACAGGCGGTGTTGTCCCGGTAGAAGTAACTCCTTCCCCGGGTGGGCGCCGGCGCAGGAGAGGGGGTTACAGCAAGGGGAACACTGGAGGCCGCGTTGGGGGTCACAGCCGGGGTCACGGCCGGGATCACGCCTGGCGTTATAAGGGGGGGCAGCGCGGAGGATGCCGCGGGATCCGGTGCTGCGGTCGTCGCCGGTGCCGGGGAAGGCGTCGCGGGCGTGACATCAAAGATGGTCACGCGGCCGCCGGCATTGTGGATGTTGACCGTTCTGGAGGCGAAAGCCTGGTATCCGCTGACGTCTTTCGCCGTGAGATCCAGCCTGTACGTGCCGGATCCCAGGTACTGAAACGGCAGCAGTTTTTCCCCTCCGCTTGTGTAACTGGTCCTGAACACCTCCACGTCGTTCTGGTACAGCGCGATGCTGTAGCTGTACGGGCCGACACCTCCGGACGCGCCAAGGTTGAACTTCAGCCCGTTGACGGTGCCCTTTTCGGCATCCTGGGTATAGGTGAGGATGTCATAGATCACCGCCGACAGCGGATCGATCTCGGCAGAACCACTTGATGCGGCTGTCAGGGACAGGCAGCAGAGCAGAACGAACACAAGGGCTTTGCGCAAAATGGCCGCGAAACCCTGTAGGCCTTGCTTCCCTGTCCGTTGATTGCCGCAGGTTATGTACAAGTGTCCCGCGCGTCCTCCTGTCCCGATCCCTGTATTCCTTCCCGGCTTCAGCCGGTAAAGCGCCCTTCCTGTCAACGGAGCCAATGTCCAGGAACCGTTTCGCTCCCGCTGTGCCACCGGGGTTCTCCCGGCCGACGCATCATCAGCATACGAAAACAGCGGATTGATTGTAACCGGATTATACAACAGACCCATTCACAATGCAAACACAGGGGTCGCGCCAGACTGCCCGCGGGACGGCGGGCGCCCGGCAGCTCAGGCTTTCACCGGAGCCCTTTCCGCCAGGTATTCCCCGATCAGCCCGGCCGCGCGGAGGACGTCCGCCGGGCTTACGTCATGGTGGGTGACGAAGCGGTAATATCCGTCAGGCGCGCCGTTGATCAGCACGCCACGCTCCATCAGAAACGCGGTCAGCCCCGCGTCGTTCCAGCCGGGTCCGCCGATATGGGCAAAGACCATGTTGGTCTGTACCGTGTCAAGGGCGATGGACACCCCCGGCACAGCGGAGAGCGCTTCGGCCAGCGCGCGGGCGCTGGCGTGATCCTCGTTAAGCCTTCCTGTCATTTCCCTGAGCGAGATCAGCCCGCAGGCCGCCAGAATGCCGGCCTGGCGGAGGCCGCCGCCCAGCACCTTGCGGTTGCGCCTTGCCCTCATGATAAAGTCCGCCGTGCCCGCCAGCATGGAACCGACCGGAGCGCACAGGCCCTTGGACAGGCAGAACATGACCGAATCACAGTCCCTGACGATTTCCCCGGCGTCAACGCCCAGGACACAGGCCGCGTTGAACAGCCGCGCGCCGTCCAGGTGCACCTTCAGACCGTGCGCGTGCGCGGCCCTGATGGTATTCTGCATGCGGGCAAGCGGCACTACGGTGCCGTCTGACAGGGGGTTTTCCAGGCACAGCAGGCTGGTGACCGGATGATGCACGTTGCCCGGTTCGCGCAGAAGGCGCACGACGTCCTCCGCGCCGATGGGACCTTTTTCCGTATCCGCCGTCATCGCTGAAACGCCGGACAGGCGCGCGTAGGCGCCGGCCTCATGCTGGATGACATGGCTCTGCAGCCCGGCGATGATCTCTTCCCCGGGGTGCGTATGCGTCATGATCGCCAGCTGGTTGCCCATGGTGCCGGAACACACGAACAGCGCGGCTTCCTTGCCCGTCACCTCCGCCGCCAGTGCCTCCAGCTTGTTCACCGTCGGGTCGTCGCCGTATACGTCATCCCCCACCGGGGCGGTCAGCATCGCCTCCCGCATCGCCCGGGTGGGCCTGGTCACGGTGTCGCTGCGCAGATCGATCATGCTGACTCCTTCGGCGAAGGGAAGACCCTTCGCGGTGTTTTTCCATGCCATTGTAGCACCTGGCAATGAATGAGGGAACCGGAGGAGAGGAACGGGGAGGGGCGGGTTTTTATACCGCCCCTCCCTGCCCTGTATTCTTATGGTTCCTGTTCAATACTACTTGATAGCGCCTTCCACCATGCCCTTGATGATGTACTTCTGCGCGAACAGGTAGAGCACGATGATGGGGATCATCGCCAGCAGGGCGCTGGTCAGGATGAGATCCCACTGCTTCAGGTAGGACCCCACAAAGGAGGTGACGGCCAGCGGGATGGTCTGCACCGCGCCGGCGGAGCCCAGGATGAGCAGCGGCAGCAGGTAATCGTTCCAGATCCAGATGCCGTTGAGGATCAGCACGGTAATGAGGGTGGGCTGCAGCAGCGGGATGACGATCTCAAAGAAGGTGCGCGCCTGGCCGCAGCCGTCGATGGTGGCCGCCTCCTCCAGTTCCAGCGGAACCCCTTTGATGAAGCCGTGGAAGATGAAGATGGACATGGAGCAGCCGAACCCCAGGTAGGCGAACACGATGCCGTGATAGGTGCCCAGCAGCGGGAAGCGGATGGCGTCGCCCATGATCTTGAACCACTTGACCAGCGGGAACATCACCACCTGGAAGGGGATGACCATGGCCGAAACGAAGAACAGGAAGATGACGGTGGACCATTTCGCTTTGTTGCGCACCAGCGCCCAGGCGCACATGGCCGAGAAAACCGAGATGACGGCCAGGGACAGCACCGTGATGACGGCGGAGTCGATAAATGCGCCCAGGTAGTCGGTGGAGGGGTTCTCGAAAATGGTGACGATGTTCCTCCAGATCAGTGTCCAGTCCGACGGCCAGGAGATCGGGCTGATGATGATGTCCTTTGACGGCTTGGCGGAGTTGAGGAGGACCAGCAGGAAGGGCATCATGAAGAGGATGAAGATCAGGATGGCGGCGATCTCCAGGATGATGATGCCCGCGCCGCGCCTTTCGCCGGAACTGGCATGTTTTCTGACAATCGCATTCTCCTTTGAACCGCTCATGCTTCCACCTCCCTGCGCTTGTTGAGGTAGACCTGGGCCAGGGAGAACACGACCAGGATGACGAAGAATACGACGGCTTTCGCCTGCGCCTGGGCCATCTGATTGCTCTGGTTGGTCGCATAGATGTCCATCGCCAGCAGCTGGCTGGAGCGGATGGCCGTGTTCATGAACCGCATCGCCGGTCCGCCGCCGGTGAGGGTGAAGTTGAGGTCAAACTGCTTGAAGGAGTTGGTGAGCGTGAGGAAGAGCGTGATCGTGAACGCGCTGGCCATCATGGGGATCATGATCCTGAATACGCGCGTCAGATAATTGGCGCCGTCCACGTTGGCGGCCTCCATGACCGAGTCGGGAATGGACTGGATGGAAGCGACGTAGATCATCATGATGTAGCCGGCGTACTGCCAGGTGTTCACCGCGCTCATTGCCCAGATGACGGTTTCTTTCCGGGCGATGAACGACTGCCCCATATAGACCAGGCCCAAGTCATAAAACACGTTATTGAAAAGGAACTGCCAGATGTACCCCAGCACGATGCCGCCGATCAGGTTGGGGATGAAGAAACCCGCGCGGTAGAAATTGCGGCCTTTGACCCGGCTGGTCGCCAGCAGGGACATCAGGAAACCCGCGAGGTTGACCAGTACGATGTTGATGGCGGTATAAAAGAGGGTGATGAGGAAAGAGTAAAGGAACTGCGGCTGGGAAAACATGACCTTGAAATTGTCGATGCCCACCCAGTTCAATATGGAGTTCACGCCGTTCCAGTCTGTCATGGAGTAATAAATACCCAGGACGAACGGGATGATAATGACCATCAGGAACGCCAGCGCACAGGGAAAGATGAACAGAAAGTCAACCCAGCCGCGCCTCTTCAAGCTGCATCCTCTCCTTACCATATCTAGTCAGCGCCATAAACCAACTGCAGTATAGACCATGCGGGCACAAATGAAAAGAGGGAGGGCTGAGTGTCAGCCCTCCCTCAGAGATGGTTTTACTTGACCAGGGATTTGAATGCGGCCGTGACGTCAGAGACGAAAGCTTCCACGTTGCGCTCGGTTCCGAACAGCTCAAAAATCGGCCCAAGGGTGTACTGGTTGAACCCGTCGGGGTTCTGGCCGAAGTACCAGTTGAAGTTGCCGCCGCGGGCGCTGGCTTCCACCAGGGCTGCGGAGAACTGCCCGGTGGGCAGGAGCTTGACGGACTTGAAGGCGGGCACCATGCCGGCCTCGGCGACCATGTAGTTCGCGCCGTCCTCGGACAGGGCCATGTAGTTGAGGAAATCAACGGCGGCCTTCTGCTGTTCGGGCGTTGCTTTTGCGTTGACCACAAACCAGGAGGGCGCGGCCATATACAAGCCTGTGGACTCGGTCTCCAGGAAGTTGTGGGAGATGTAGCCCATCTTGAAGGTCGCTTCGAGCTGCTTCATGTTCGGGTCGATCCAGTTGCCCTGCGTGATGAAGGCGGCCTTGCCGGTTGCAAAAGCGCCGACCTGCGCGTCGTAGTTGCCGTTGAGCAGGATGTTCTGATCCGCGTAATCATAGAGGAGCTTGAGGTAGTTGGCAAACGCGGTCAGGCGCTCCTGATCCACTTCGCCCTTCATCAGCCCGTCATACACGGAGGAGTCGTTGTAATCCAGATAGCCTGCGTAGAAAGCGTTGAATACGTGCTGGGAGGTGACCCACCACAGTTCGCCGGACTTCGTGCCAATGCTGACGACGCTGTCAAGGCCCAGTTCGGCTTTCATGCCGTCGATCTTTTCAAACGCGGCCTTCACGGCGGAGAAGGTGGTCAGGGTGGCGGGATCAATGCCGGCTTTCCCAAGGATGTCGGCGTTGTAGCCCAGGCCGAAGCCCTCCATGGCGATGGGGAAGCCCACCGCTTTGCCTTCGGGGCTGAAGTAGGCCAGGTCGGTGTCCTTCACCCACTCGGCCGCGGACTGGTCGGCGATGTAGTCCTTCCACAGCTCATAATGACCTTTGCCCTCAACCATGAAAATGTTGGGCATCTGGTCGGCGGCCAGCTTGGCTTTCATCGCTCCGGCATAGTCAGCCCCGCCGCCGAGTGTTTCAACGGTGACGTTGACGCCCGGGTTCTTCTCGTTGTAGAGCTTGGCGAAGGCCTGAAGCATCGGGTCGATCTCGACCTTGAGTTGGAACACGTTGACCTGTACCTTTTCCTGTGCGGAAGCGGGAATGACTGCCAGGCTCAGCACGAACATGGCCGCCAGGGCGAGGGATAAGAGTTTGCGCATGGTATCCTCCTTGAATTTGGTTTATGCTTGATAAACGCCGTTCGGCGTTTCGCATCCGGTAGTGTGATTGACTGTCTACCGCGAATAACATACCCGTCAATATCAAGGATTAAGCAAAATCTGGCAGAAATTGGTTGTTTTTTTCCATCAACCTTTCCAGAAGGATGAATTCCGACTTTCCAGAAGGATGAATTCCGACCTTTTTGCGACGCTTACCCCGCGTTTTCCAACTTCATGCCCTGTGCGCACATCGGGCAGGCATCCGGCCGGTAGTGCTCCGCTTTCAGGGTGAGCAGCGCTTCAAACGGCGCGTCAAAATGGATCCGGCCGCCGGACTTGTCCACCAGGCAGATGACGCCGGCCACCTCGCCCTTCAGGGCGTGCACGATTTCCGTCATTTCCCTGACGCTCTGACCGGTGGACACCTCGTCCTCGATAATGAGCACCCGGGTGCCTTCCTTCAGCTCAAATCCGCGGCGCAG
Organism: uncultured Christensenella sp.; assembly: GCA_964629345.1. Classification (GTDB taxonomy): domain Bacteria; phylum Bacillota; class Clostridia; order Christensenellales; family Aristaeellaceae; genus UBA6115. Next base: position 9,193 of record CAZVSG010000086.1, read on the forward strand.
GATGAGCGCGCCGTCGCGTTTCTCACAGTAAATAAGGCGCAGACCCAGCGCACGGGCCGTCTCAAATCCGGGCAGGACGCCGCCCACCGCGGCCGCTAAGACGATCCCGGCCTGGTATTTTTCGCTCTTTGCGGCCAGCTCGCCGCCAAGCATCGCCGCTGTTTGGGGATCCTCAAATAATCTTGCGCACTGCACATACCAGTCGGTGTGCCGCCCGGACAGCCTGTAATAATGCCCTTGCCGGATGGCGCCTGAATTGACAAACAGGTCCAGCAGTTCTTTCTGTTCCATCTGCCCTCCGTATGTTGTTGGTCCATCTCGGTGCTTGTCCGCCCGCGCTTCATGCAAACTCGGAGAACCATGAAAAAGCGGAAGCGAGAGACTGTAGACAACCTATATCCAGGGGGAGTTTCAGAGGGCGCAGCCCTCTGACTTTATTCGTATCGCCCGGCTTTGCCGGGCGGGCGGGGAGAATTGCGAAGGGTTTCATTCCTTGCATTTTCACTGACCGGGAGCGCAGCGAACAAGTGAAAATGCCCGTTCTTCCAAAACGACAAAGTGTCCGCAGACACTTTGTCGA
>CAZVSG010000087.1:0-9443 GCA_964629345.1 uncultured Christensenella sp.
GAATTGCTATGCAATTCTCCCCGCCCGCCCGGCAAAGCCGAATGAAACGATCAAAGTCAGAGGGCTGCGCCCTCTGAAACTCCACGGGATTCGGTTTGTCCGCAGTCTCAGAGGCAACAGGTACCGCTTTAAGCCCCTCTGCTAAAGGTCGATATCCAGCGTCACCGGGCAGTGGTCGGAGCCCAAAACCTGGTCCTGGATCCCGGCTTCCCTGATCCTGTCCGCGATGCGGTCAGAAACAAGGAAGTAGTCGATCCTCCAGCCGGCGTTGCTGGCGCGGGCGTTGCTGCGGTAGCTCCACCAGGTATAGGCCTCTGTTTTATCAGGATAGAGGCGGCGGAAGCTGTCGGTGAAGCCCGACGCCAGCAGCCGGGTCATCTTTTCCCGCTCCTCATCGGAGAAGCCGGGCTGCCCCCGGTTCTGCCGCGGGTATTTCAGGTCGATCTCCTGATGGGCGACGTTCAGGTCGCCGCAGTAGACAACGGGTTTCAGCCGGTCCAGCGCTGTGAGGTGGCCGCGCATCGCGTCCTCAAAATCCATCCGGTAGGGGAGCCGCGCCAGTTCAGGCTGCGCGTTGGGCACGTAGGCGTTGACCAGGAAAAAGCCCGGGTACTCCAGCGTCATCACCCGGCCTTCGTCAAAATGCGCCCCCCCGATGCCGAACTCCATCTTCAGGGGCTGATGCCGGGCGAACACGGCGGTGCCGGAATATCCCTTCCTTTCAGCAGAATGCCAGAAATCCTCATAGCCCGGCGGGTCGTACTCGGCCTGGCCGGGCTGCATCTTGGTCTCCTGCAGGCAGAAAAAATCCGCGTCCTGCGCGATGAAGGCCTCATCGAAGCCTTTCCCCAGCACAGCCCGGAAGCCGTTGACGTTCCATGAGACAAATTTCATGCCGTTCTCCATTCATTCAGGCAATCGCCGTTTGTTGAAGTATACCCCGGCCGGGGGTATAATCAAGGGGAAGCGGCCTTTCTTTCGGTCAGGCGGCCGCAATGGAGGACAGATGTATAAGGCAGACGGGAAACGCTACGGGACGATGCTGTACAAACGGGCGGGCAGGAGCGGGCTGAAGCTGCCCTACGTGTCCCTGGGGCTGTGGCACAACTTCGGCGGCCTCTTCCCCTATGAGAACAGCCGGGAGATGGTGCTGGGCGCCTTTGACCTGGGCATCACGCACTTTGATCTGGCCAACAACTACGGTCCTCCCCCCGGCACGGCGGAGGAGACCTTCGGGCGGATCCTCAAACAGGACCTGGCCCCGCACCGGGACGAGATGATCGTCTCCACCAAGGCGGGCTACCTAATGTGGGAGGGGCCCTACGGCGAGTGGGGCAGCCGCAAGTACCTCCTGGCCAGCCTGGACGCGAGCCTCAAACGCATGGGGCTTTCCTACGTGGACATCTTCTACTCCCACCGCCCGGACCCGGACACGCCGCTGGAGGAGACAATGGGCGCGCTGGCGCAGGCGGTGAAGAGCGGGAAAGCGCTGTACGCGGCGATCTCCAACTATCCTCCGGAGCAAGCGGAGAAGGCAGCGGACCTGCTGGAAAATATGGGGATCCACTGCCTGCTCCACCAGCCCCGCTACAACCTGTTCGACCGGGGGCCGGAGGGCGGGCTGTACAAAGTGCTTGGGAAGAAAGGCATCGGCGCGATCCCCTTCTCCCCGCTGGCGCAGGGGCTGCTGACCGACCGGTACCTGAACGGGATCCCCGAGGATTCCCGGGCGGCGGGCGGAAGTGTCTTCCTGAAAAAGGAGCAGATCACCCCGGCCCTGCTGGACAAAATCAAAGCGCTCAACGCCGTCGCCATGGCCCGCGGGCAGACCCTGGCGCAGATGGCGGTCAACTGGCTCCACAACAGCCCGGTCACAGCGTCCGTCATCATCGGGGCCAGCCGGCTCTCCCAGATCAGGGACTGCGCCAGGGCGCAGGACGGCGCGCCCTTCAGCGAAGAGGAACTGAGGAAGATCGACGGGATCACCCTGGCACAGCCGGCGGCTTTTCAAAAAGCATAAGGGGGGATGAACATGCCGGACATCATCAGGACCTACCGGGAACAGGCTCCGGAAAGCCGCTTCATCGGGATCCGCTACGGCGAAGCGGACAGGGTGGAGGGCAGCTTTGCCAACTGCTGGGAGGACTGGTTGACTAACGGCCGTTTTGAGCCTCTCAGCGCTCTGACAACGCAGGCGTGGCGCGACGCCTTCCCCGAGGCGGACAGTTACGTCGGCCTGATGCGGATGAGTGAAAAGGAGGATTTCCAGTACTGGATCGGCCTGTTCCTGCCGCCGGGCACGGAAGCGCCCGCGGGGTACGCGCAGCTGGATCTCCCCGCAGCCGATCTGGGCGTCTGCCTCATCAGGGGGAAAGAACCGGAGATCTTCCGGCAGTGCGAAAACTGCCTTGAGAAGCTGGAAGCGAACGGCTTTGCCCTTCAAAAGGACGAACAGGGCACCTGGTGGTCCATGGAGCGTTACCAGTGCCCGCGTTTCACGGAACCGGACGGGGAGGGAAACAGGATCCTGGACCTGGCGTTCTTCACAGAACCCCAGGAGGATCAGACCCTCCCGCTGGAAGGGATCAGCTACTGCGAAGACTGCTACGCCGCCTACTCCGGGGACATGTGCCCGGAGTGCGGCAAAAAAGGCATCGCGGTCCGCACGAACGACCCCATCCTGATCGGCGAGCTGCCGGGCCCCCTGCGCAACGCGCTGCAGATCGCCTTCCAGGCGGCGGAGATCCCCTTCACGGCGCTGCCCACCAAGGGGCTGGGCTTCACCATGTCGGCCGGGGACATCCTGGAGACCTACATGGTGTACGTGCCCTATGAGCGCTCACGGGAGGCGAAAGAGGCCTTCCGTGCCGTGCTGGACGAATGGCGGAAGGAAGACGGGGAAGAGCGGCCATAAGGACGGTCCCTGCCAGGACCTCAGCGCCGGCAGGAAACCTTCCTGATGATCGGACAGGAGGAAGACCCTATCAGGGTTTCCAGATCAGATAAAAGGAGGACAGCGGCATGTATTACAGCGGCATCAACATCGGTTCCCCGTCCATCGGCTCTTCATTCATCGTCATTTTTATTCTGGCATTGATCGCGGCGGCAGCGATCGCCTACTTCTTTCTGAGCGCTGCCCGCAGGGACAGCTACAAGGGATTCACGGCCAAGCTGAGCAGCCTGTTCAACTTCACGAGATACCTGGTTCCGATGATCATGAAGTTCCTGTATGCCTTCGCGACCGCCTATGCCGTTCTCAACGGCCTGTTCGTTTTATTCGGCGGCAGCTTTTGGGGGTTGCTCTATCTGGTCGCCGGGCCGATCATCGTCCGGATCGGATTTGAGCTGACGATGCTGCTGTATTCCATCCACGAGGAGCTGGTGCGCGTACGGAAAGCAGCGGAAGGCAAGGCGGAGCATGACGTCGGGCAGGCACCCCCGCAGCAGGGGTGACAGACGTGCCTGCGGCAGCAGGACGTAAACCGCGGCCCGGCCCATGCTGATCCTGCTGGTGACCCTCCGCCTGCGCGCGCCCTGGTGCAGGAGCCTGAAGGACAAGCGCTCCCTTGTCAAACCGCTGATCCTCAGCCTCAGGCGTTCCTTCAACGTGAGCGTCATCGAAAGCGGACTGCAGGACGCGCACGGCCTGGCCGAGCTGAGCATCGCGGCCCTCGCCGCGGACCGGTCCCAGGCGGACGGCATCGCCGAGCGCCTCTACCGCATGGTCGAGTCCCTGACCGACGCGGAGATCATAGATTGGGTGTGCGGAACCCGCTGAACCCCGGTCCGGTTCATTGATCCATTTACAAAGCCCGGCGCGCGGTGCGCCGGGCTATTTCTATATTTCAATGACTATTCGCGCTTCTTGCCGCCTTTCACTTCCGGGATCAGCTGCCCGTACCCCTCCTGCTCCATCTTCTCCAGCGGGATGAAGCGAAGGGAGGCGCTGTTGATGCAGTAGCGGGTGCCGTTGGGGCTCTCCGGGTCGTTCTCAAACACGTGACCCAGGTGGGTGTCGCCCAGGCGGCTGCGCACCTCAGTGCGGAGCCTGCCGTAAGACCTGTCCTCCAGTTCCCTGATCTCCTCCCTGTCAAGGGCGGCGGAGAAGGCCGGCCAGCCGCAGGAGCTTTTATACTTGTCCCTTGAGGAGAACAGCGGCTCCCCGGTCACGATGTCCACGTAGATGCCGGGTTCCTCCGTCTCCCAGTATTCGTTGTAGAAGGGCTGCTCGGTGCCGGATTCCTGGGTGACGTAGTACTGCAGCGGGGAGAGCCGGGCCTTCAGCTGCTCTGCCGCGGGTTTCTGATACTCCCGGGGTTTCTTTTCATTCATACAGATGCCGTTTCCTTTCCCTGTCAAATGTCGTTGAACGTATCCCGGCCGGACAGGTCCCCGGCCTCAAAGCCGCGGCGGAACGATCCCTGCCGGAGGGCCGTCCCCGCCGGCCGCTGACGCCGCTGCTTTGCCGCCTGCCCTGCCATTTCATATACTGACAGGCTTTTGAGCATTTTGGTACGTGATCGGGGCCCTCTGAATTTACCCGAAAGGCCGGAAAATAACGTGCCCGCTCCGCTCAGGTCTGGATCTTCAGCTGCTCCTGCAATGACCCGTCATCGTCAAACACAAGGAAATCGCTCAGCTGCAGCCTGACCGTGTCGCCGGGCGCGAACTGGCTGAAACTCCGGCCTTCGCGGATGACACGCAGAAGGAGTTCACCGATCCTGACGCGGAAATCGCATACGTCTCCCAGATAGTACCGTTTTTCGATCACCCCCGGGATCCCCGCGCCGTCAAGGGTCATCCCGATGTTCTCAGGCCGGACCGCCACCTCCACCGCGCCCCGGCGCTCACCGCGGTAGGGGATGGTCACGCCGGCGCCGTGGAGCCGGACAGTCCCCTCACCGGCTTCGCCCTTGATGAAATCCACCTTCCCCAGGAAGTCCGCCACAAACTGGTTGACCGGCTGGTTGTAGATCTCCTCCGGCGTTCCGGACTGCTGGACGACGCCGCGGGAGATGAGGAAGATGCGGTCGCTCATCGCCATGGCCTCCGTCTGGTCATGGGTGACGTAGACCACCGTGATGCCAAGGCGGCGCTGGATGTCCTTGATCTCAAATCGCATCGACTCCCGCAGCTTGGCGTCCAGGTTGGAGAGGGGCTCGTCCAGCAGGAGCAGTTTGGGCTCCGCCACAAGGGCCCTTGCCAGCGCGACACGCTGCTGCTGGCCGCCGGACAGTTGGTTTGGATAGCGCTGTGCGTACTGGGACAGGTGCACGATGTCCAGCACCCGGGCCACCCTGTCCGCCACGGTTTTCCGGTCCGCCCTGGAAATGGTGAGCGGGTAGGCGACGTTGTGGAACACGTCCATGTGCGGCCAGACCGCGTAGCTCTGGAACACCATCCCGACGCCCCGCTTTTCCGGAGGCACAAAGGTGCTGCCGCCGGATACCAGGGTGTCCTGGATCCATATCTCCCCGGAGCTGGGCTTTTCAAAGCCGGCGATCATACGCAGCATGGTGGTCTTTCCGCAGCCGGAGGGCCCCAGCAGGGTGACGAACTCGCCGTCCCGGAACACCTCGTCAAACTCGCTGAGGATGAGGTTGCTGCCAAAGGATTTGGTGACATTCCTGATGGTGATGCTGGACATGATTGCCCCTCCGGTCTAGATGGAGAACTCGCCCCTGGTCAGGCGGCTGAGAAGCGCGTTGATGAGGATGACGATGATCAGGATCCCGAACGCCATCGCGCTGGCCTGCGGCTGGCTGGTGTAGGTCCAGTACTCATACAGCTGAAAGCCGATGGTCTTGGTGGAGTTGGAGTACAGCAGGGTCGTCATGGACAGCTCATAGAAGCAAGGGATGAAGATGAGGAACCACCCGGCCGCGATGGAGGGGAAGATCAGCGGCCCCGTCACCCGGCGCATGGTCCCCAGCCAGGAAGCGCCGGCGACCTGGGAGGACTCCTCCAGGGAGACGTGGATCTGGCTGATGGCGGAGGTCACCGTGCGCATCCCCATCATCATGTACTTGATGAGGTAGGCCACGATGAGGATGTAGGCGGTGTTGTAGATGTTCATTCCGAAGCGGCCCTGCATGCTCATGATCAGCCCCAGCGCGATGACCACCGAAGGGGATCCCGAGCCCAGCGTGATCAGGAAGTCAGGCAGCCGCCGGCCCCTGATCCGCGTCCGCTGCATAAGGGAGCCCATGGTGCTGGCGACCGCGATGCCGACGGTGGCCGCCACGGAAGCATAGATCAGGCTGTTGCGCAGGCTTGTCAGGGTTTCGGAACGGGAGAAGATGGAGGTCCACTGGCTGAGGGTGAAATTCCCAGCATCCAGGAGGGACTTGCCGATGTCGATCTTCAGCGACGTGGTGAGGATGGTCGTGAAGGGCAGCAGGATGATCAGCCCCGCGAACAGGGACACCAGGACCGTCAGCGGGACGCGCCATGCCCTCAGGTCCACGATGTTGGGACGGGTGGACTTGCCGGACACGGTGATGTACTGCTTTTTCGCGATGACGAAGTCAGACAGGTAGAGAATGAAGATGGCCAGCGCCATCAGGAAGACCGCCAGCCCCGTCGCGTCGTTGAGCCCCTGGGTGCCCCGGCCGTAGTATTCGATGATCCGGGTGGTCACGGTGTGCACCTTGCCGGGGGCGCCGATGATGGAAGGGATGCCGTAGCAGCTGGCCGCGCTGACGAACACCAGCAGGGCACCCGCGATAAGCGAGGGCGTCATGATGGGCAGCGTCACCTTCATCAGCGTCACAAAGGGCGACGCGCCCGAGACACGGGAAGCCTCCTCCAGCGAGGGGTCCATCTTCTCCATCGCGCGGGAAATGGTGATGAAGGCGTAGGGATAGTAGAACGTGGTCAGCACCCATACCAGGCCGGCCAGGCTGTAGACGTTGATGGGGCCCGCGGCGCTGCTGAGCCCGAACAGCGCGCGCAGCGCCACGTTCACGTTCCCGACGTTGGGGTTGAGCAGCCGCAGCCAGGCCATGGCGCCCACGTAGGGCGGCACCATGTAGGTCAGCACAAACAGGCGGCGGAAGAACCTGCGGCCGTACAGGTTGGTCCTTCCCACCAGCCAGGCCAGCGGGAAAGCGATGAGCGTGCCCAGCACCATCGCGGAAAGCCCGCCGACAACGGTATTGATCAGGGCGCTGCGGTTCATGCCGTAGCTGAACAGCCTCCCGAAGGTGGACAGGGAGAGGTTTCCCTGCGGCGTCAGCGCGCGGTAGAGCAGGTAACCCAGCGGAAGGATCTGAAACACCAGCATGAAATCCACGATCAGCAGGATCAGAAGCCATTTGACGTCAAAGCGCCAGTCGCGCCCGGAGCGCATCAGGTAGGCGAGCAGCAGGGCATCCGCCAGCAGCAGCGCCCCTGCGAGCGTCAGTTCCTTCCCCCTGCTGTTCACCGTCTGGGTCAGGAAGCTCCCGCCGCCCACGGCGATTTCCTGCGCCGCCCGGATCCGGGGCGCGTTGCCGCGCACGGCCAGCCTCAGGCCGGTGCCGATCTCCTCCCCGAAGATCCTCTCCCACCCGTTCCCGGTCATCAGCAGCAGATGGAGCAGCTGCTCCTCCCGCTGCGCCCCGGATGCCGCCAGCGCCTGCTCGGCCGCCGCGGGCAGCGGCGCAGCGGAGTCTGCCAGCGCGCCCAGCACCGCCGCGCGGAAATCCGCCCGCTCGCGGGGTCCCATGTCCTTCAGCGCGCCCTGCACAGAAAGGGGCAGTTTGGGCGTCTCAAAGACGAACAGTGCGGCGATCAGGCGGGCCCTTGTCCCAAAAGCGCCCTGCGCGGGCAGGCTGCCGAGGTAATCGGCGATCATGGCCGCGGTGTCCCTGTCCCGGGCCTGGATGAGCAGGCCGGCAAGGCTGTCCAGGATCGCATCCGCCGGCTCGCCGGAGACATAGGCGCTCAGGGCGGCGATCATCCGCGCGTCCTCGGGCCTGGCTTCCCCCGCCGCTGCCGCCAGCGCTTCGGACAGCAGCGGTGACAGGTGCCTGTTCCAGGCCTGCGCGCCGAGGCGCTCCGCCTGATCCCTGAGCAGCTGGGCGCTCTGCGGCTCCATGGCGTCCGCCTGGAGCAGCAGCAGGGCGCTGTGGTCGAAATCCTGGATGTCCGGGTGCTGCGCCTTCAGCCCGTCATACAGCTCCCGGGCCAGCGCGAGCAGCCTCGCCCCGGCGATGTTGTCGGCTGCAAGCGCGTCAAGCGCGGCGGGGATCGCCTCCCTGGGGGGCATGCCGAACACGCCCGCCAGCGCCTTGCCATCCTTGGGCACTTCCTGAAGCATCGAAAAAAGGCGGCTCAGGTCCGCCCCGGGGGAGACCCGCATCAGCTCCTCAAACAGCGCCCGCGCGACCCGGGCCATCCCCGCGCCGCCCTCGGCGTAGCGGGACATCCTCTTCTCGTTGACGGCCTGCTCAAACAGGGCCTGTGAGTCCGCCCTGGCGGTGTGCCCGGCCTCCTGCGCGGCGGCCCGCTCCAGTGAGTCCAGCTTCCCGCGCAGGGCATTTCCTGCGCCCGGCTGCGAGAGATGATCCGCCAGGTCCAGGATCAGCCGGTGGTAGGCGGGCTCACCGTTCTCCCCGATCCCCGTCACCGCTGCGCCCAGCGCGTCCGCCGCCAGGCTGACCTGGTTTTTCAGCACCGGGTCCCCTGTTTCCCTCAGAAGGTCCTGCAGGACGGCCTGCCGCTTGGCCGCGTCCGCGCGGCTGAAGTCCGAAAGGGTCTCCCCCTGGTAGCGCACCTTGCGCCACAGGCTGCTGATCACGCCGTCCATCGCCGCGTCAAGCGCGCGTCTTTGCCCCTCCTCCAGCGCGGCGATCATCGCTTCATCCGCCTTCAGGCCCGTATCCGCGGCGAGGCCGGCCCTGTGGATCAAGGAAAAGCCGGCCGAGTCGTCAAAGCCGGACCGGCTCAAAGCCCCCATCCCCCCGATGCCCAGGGCAATCAGCAGGGCCGCCAGGGCTGAGACCAGGGCCAGGGTCGCCTTGGCGCGCCGTCCGCTACGGCCGTTGTCAGGCGTCAGCAGGGTCCTCATCGTTCTGCTCCCCTAAAAGGGCGGAGGGAACCGGGCTGTCCGGCTCCGCTCCGCCCGCGTCGGTCGATCCCGTTCATCCGGGTTTACTTACTGATGGTCACGCTCTGCTGGAAGGCGTTCTGGATCTCGTCGCGCATCGTGTAGCAGCGCACCCAGTCGACCCCGATGTCCGACGCGATCAGCTCTTCGGTGTCCACGGAATCATAGGGGATGGCCGTTGATCCCTTGAACACGGAGTGCATGTAGCCCTCGAGCACGAACTTCTGCCCGGCTTCGGACAGCAGCCAGTCCGTGATCGCCTCGCAGGCCGCGATGTTCATGTTCGCGCTGCGGTCCTCCGCCACGGTCATGACGGTGGAGGGGATGAGGATGACGCCGTCTTCAGGGTAGA
>CAZVSG010000088.1:0-9357 GCA_964629345.1 uncultured Christensenella sp.
AAAAGAGCGGCTGCGCCGCGGTTCCCCAAAAATGGCCGCTTGCTTTTGAAAACAAGGCATCCGGGGCTTGAATAACAGCGCGGGGCGCATATAATGGAGCAGCGAAAAGTGCACAGGCTGCACTGACCGGACCCGTATCGCATGGCCGGCATGACGGTCCGGCCCGCGGTCTCCATCAATTGATTTTGATGAATTTGACGCAATCATCAAGCGAAGGCGGTATGAGTATGGGATTCAGGGATGATTTCATCTGGGGCGCGGCGACCGCGTCCTATCAGGTCGAGGGCGCGGCGTATGAGGACGGCAGAGGCCTCTCCGTCTGGGACCGATTCAGCCATACGCCCGGGAAAGTGTTCGAGGGACATACCGGGGACGTGTCCTGCGACCATTATCACCTGCTGGAGACGGACCTTGACCTGATGGCTTCGCTTGGCATGCGGAATTACCGTTTCTCCGTCTCCTGGCCGCGCCTGATGCCCGAGGGGACCGGGACGGTGAATGAGAAAGGTGTTTCCTTCTATGACAGGATGATCGACGGCCTGCTCAGGCGGGGCATCCGTCCGTTCATGACCCTGTTTCATTGGGATTACCCGGTCGCGCTGCAGCAAAGGGGCAGCTGGGAGAATCCAGACAGCCCGAATTGGTTTGAGGACTACGTTGCGCTGTGCGCGAAGCGATTCGGGGACAGGGTGCATGACTTTATCCCCTTCAACGAGCCGCAGTGCTTCATCGGCCTGGGCTACGAGCTGGGAGCCCACGCGCCGGGGCTCAGGCTGCCGCTGGATGCCGTCATTCCCATGAGCCACAACGTCCTTCTGGCCAACGGAAAGGCGGTGGACGTCCTGCGTCAGACAGTCCGGGGCGCAAGGGTCAGCTATGCCCCCTGCGGCGACACGATGATGCCCCTGACCGAGGCCAGGGAAGATATCGACGCGGCGCGCACGGCGTATTTTGATATCTCCGAGGATGCTGAACGCAGGTTATGGAACGTTTCCTGGTGGAGCGATCCTGTGATGCTGTGCGAATATCCGAAGCAGGGGCTGAAGCACTTCGAGCGTTTCCTGCCAAAGAGCTGGGAGCAGGATCTCAAGACCATCCATCGAAAACTGGATTATTACGGGCAGAACATCTACTGCGGGCGGTACGTGAAGGCTGCGGAAAACCTGCGCGGCTGGGAGGACGTGCCCCATCTTCCCGGGATCGCAAAGACAGCCAGCGAATGGCCCGTCACGCCCGATTGCCTCTACTGGGGCCCCCGGTTCCTGTATGAGCGTTACAGGACCCCCATCCTCATCACGGAAAACGGGATGGCTTCGCACGATGCGGTATCCCTTGACGGACAAGTCCATGATCCGGCGAGGGAGAACTATCTGCACCGTTATCTGAGGGCGCTCAGACGCGCCGCGGAAGAAGGGACCGACGTGGCCGGATACTTCCAATGGACCCTGTTTGACAATTTTGAATGGGCCAAGGGTTATTCCGAACGTTTCGGGATGGTGTATGTGGATTTCCAGACGCTGGAACGCATCCCGAAGGACTCTGCTTTCTGGTACAACGAAGTCATGAAAACCAACGGCAGCAACCTTTGACCGGCCTGCGGAGGAACCGCGCCCATTGCTGCCTATAAATAGAAGATCCTCTTGACGTTCGCCGGATCCGTATGCGGAAGCCCGGCGGGCTTTCCCCTGTCCAGCAGCGTGATGGCGGCCATGTCGGCGGCGCTGAGCTGAAAGTCGAAGACGTCAAAATTCTCCCTGATGCGCTCCCTGCGGGTGGATTTGGGCAGCGCGCTGATGCCGCGCTGGATCAGCCACCGCAGGCAGACCTGCGCCGTTGTCTTCCCGTACTTTTCGCCGATGGAAACCAGCATCGGGTTGTCAAGCAGGTCGGTCTTCCCCTGTGAGAAAGGGCCCCAGGCTTGGGGGACGGTGCTATATTCCCTCAGCGAGTCCTCCATCTCATGCCGCTGGTGGTAGGGATGGATCTCCAGTTGGTCGACCGCCGGGAAGACGTCGTTGTGCAGCGCCAGATCCGTCAGCCTGTCCGCGTAGAAGTTGGAGACCCCGACGGCCAGGGTACGCCCTCCCCTGTATGCTTCGCACACCGCGCGCCACGCCCCGTAGTAGTCCCCGAAAGGATGGTGGATCAGATACAGGTCCACATAATCCATCCCCAGCTTGTGAAGGGACATCTCCAGCGCGGCCTTTGCCTTCTCATACCCCATGTCGCTGATCCACAGCTTGGTGGTGATGAACAGCTCCTTCCTGGGGATGCCGCTGTTCCTGACGGCGCGGCCGACAGCTTCCTCGTTGCCATAGAACTGCGCCGTATCGATGAGCCTGTAGCCGATCTCCAGGGCGTCGGAAACCGAACGTTCGCATACAGTAAGGTCATTGATCAGATACGTCCCAAAACCGATCAGGGGCATGGCTGCGCCGGTGGACAGGGTGACAGCCGTTTTCATTCCTTCTGTTCCTCCTTTGATCTTGGATGAATGCGAAGCTGAAAGAAATGAACGAGATGCAGATTGGGTCAGTGGGAGTATCCCGCCAAGCTCATCAGGATATTGTTGCCCTTTTCGAGTGTCCATTACCATCCTGACCATCCCGCGTTCCTTCAGCTTTTATGAATGGACCGCACGGATCCGGACACCCCCATCTTAGCAGTGGGGATATGAAGTGGCAAGCGTTGGCTGGGCAACCTGTTTGATCAAGGATTTCTGTCGATGCCCTGAGCCGAATATTCCCGGATATCACAGGCCGGGCCGCGCTGTGCAGCATGACCGGTTTCTTTTAGCATACTGAAACGATCCGATGACGCTGTGCCGGAGCGCTTCACACTGCCCGTGCGGATGATAATTCATCACAGTCGGTATTGACAAAGCGGGTATGTCATGGTATGTTGAAGCAGTTGTTAGCACTCTACCGCATCGAGTGCTAACAGACCGGGCCGGCAGGGGGAAAGGAGGCAGTCGTGGAAGACCGGAAAAAGCGTATTTTGCAGGCTGTCATCGAGGACTACGTCCTGACCGCCATCCCCGTCGGCTCCAGGACCGTCGCGCGCAAGTACCTGAAGAACCTGTCCAGCGCGACCATCCGCAATGAGATGAGCGACCTGGAGGACCTGGGATACCTGGAGCAGCCCCACGTCTCCGCGGGGCGCGTTCCAAACGCGAGGGCTTACCGGCTGTACGTGGACATGCTGCTGGAAAACGGCCTGACCCCGGACGGCGGGGATGAGGAGATCAGGCAGAAACTCATCAGCCGCATCAGCCACCTGGAGGACGTCGTCATCAGCACGGCCCATGCCCTGGCGGAGTTCACCCGCTATGCCTCCATCGTGATGATGCCCAGGCAGGAGGAACTGCGCATTGGGTCCCTTCAGCTGGTGCCTGTCTCACGGGCCGCGGCGCTTCTGGTGATCGTGACAGACGGCGGCATCATCAGGGACACCATGGTGCGCGTCTCGGAAGCGCTTGACGCCGACGCGCTGTATGCCATCAGCCGCATGCTCACTGAACGCTTCAAGGGCAGGACACTGAAGGAAGTCCAGCACCTGCTCAAGGAATTTGCTGTCCGTGCGCCCAGCGATCCGCAGGTGCTCCAGGGCATTCAGGACCTGTCCGCCCAGATGGAGAAACAGAGCGCGGCGGACAGCCTGACGGTTTCCGGTTCCCACAACATCCTCGGCTTTCCGGAATACCATGACTCGGCCAAGGCCAGGCAGCTGCTCGCAGCGCTGGAGGACAAGGACAGGCTGATGTCACTGATCAGCGAATCAGGGGAGCTCTCCCTGACAGTCCATATCGGGCCCGAAACAGGCATCCCGGAGATGAGCGAGTGCAGCGTGGCACTGGCGGAGTACAGAATCGGACGCGGCCAGCGCGGCGCCATCGGAATCATCGGTCCGACCCGCATGCCCTACGCGAGGGTGTTCAGCACCCTCCGCCTGTTCAGCCAGGCATTGACTGGCTTTTTCCAAAGCGATGGGAGTGCGGAATAAACCATGGAGGAAGATATGACAAAAAAGGAACCGAAGCCCGTCGAAACGCAAGAGGAAGTGAAGGCCGAAAGCGCAGAACAGGAAACCTGCGGGCGCGAACAGACTGAGATCGAAAGGAAACTGGCCGAGGCTGAAAAGCTGAGGGATGAGTACCTCTCCCTTGCGCAGCGTGTGCAGGCAGATTTTGATAATTTCCGCCGCCGCAACCGCCAGGTCGCTTCGGACAGCTTTGAAGACGGTGCGCGGGCCTTCATCAAGACCATCCTTCCGGTGTGCGACAACCTGGAGCGCGCGCTGAAGGAATACCGGGAAAATGATCCGCTGTACGAGGGTGTCCAGCTGGTCATGCGACAGCTGATGGACGCCCTCAGCCAGCGCGGTGTCCAGGTGGTTTCCCGCCAGGGCGAAGTCTTTGACCCGACGCTGGAGGACGCCGTCGCACCGGGCGACACCGGGGAAGGCGAACCGGGCACCGTCTGTGAGGTGCTTCAAAAAGGTTATCGGATGGGGGACGTCATCCTGCGCCATGCAATGGTCAGGGTCGTTCCCAGCCTTTGACATATCAAACCAAGAACAGTTAACGGAGGAAGCATAAATGGCAAAAATCATCGGCATTGACCTTGGCACCACGAACTCCTGCGTCGCCGTCATGGAAGGCGGGGAGCCGGTCGTCATCGCAAACTCTGAAGGCTCCAGGACCACGCCGTCCGTCGTCGCCTTCACCAAGGAAGGCGAGCGCCTTGTCGGGCAGATCGCCAAGCGTCAGGCGATCACCAACCCTGAGCGCACCATCTCATCCATCAAGCGCAAGATGGGAACCAACCATAAAGTATCCATCGACGGCAAGGAGTACACGCCCCAGGAAATTTCCGCAATGATCCTGCAGAAGCTGAAGAAGGACGCGGAGTCCTATCTGGGCGAGACGGTCACACAGGCCGTCATCACCGTGCCCGCCTACTTCTCCGACTCCCAGCGCCAGGCGACCAAGGACGCCGGCAGGATCGCGGGGCTTGAAGTGATGCGCATCATCAATGAGCCGACCGCGGCTTCGCTTGCCTACGGCCTAGACAAGGAAAAGCCGCACAAGATCCTGGTGTACGACCTGGGCGGAGGCACCTTCGACGTGAGCATCCTGGAGATCGGCGACGGCGTGTTTGAAGTGCTGGCGACCAACGGCGACACCAGGCTGGGCGGCGACGACTTTGACGACAGGATCGTGGATTACATCGCCGAGACCTTCCGCAAGGAAAACGGGATCGATCTGAAGAAGGACCGCATGGCCTGGCAGCGGCTGAAAGAGGCGGCGGAGAAGGCAAAGGTCGACCTTTCCGGCGTCATGGCCGCCAACATCAACCTGCCGTTCATCACCGCAGACGCAAGCGGTCCCAAGCATCTGGACATCACCCTGACCCGGGCCAAGTTCAACGAACTGACGTACGATCTGGTCGAGCGGACCATCGGGCCGATGCAGACCGCGCTGAAGGATGCCAATCTGACAGTCTCCCAGATCGAGAAGGTCATCCTTGTGGGCGGGTCCACCCGCATCCCCGCGGTGCAGGAAGCCGTGAAGAACGTGACCGGCAAGGAACCCTTCAAGGGGATCAACCCGGATGAGTGCGTCGCCATCGGCGCGGCCATCCAGGCCGGCGTCCTGGGCGGCGAGGTGAAGGACGTGCTGCTGCTGGACGTCACGCCGCTCAGCCTCGGCATTGAGACGGAGGGCCATATCTTTACCAAGCTCATCGAGCGCAATACCACCATCCCGACGGAGAAATCCCAGATCTTCTCAACCGCCGCCGACGGTCAGACGACCGTTGAGATCCACGTGCTGCAGGGCGAGCGCCCCATGGCGTACGACAACAAGACCCTGGGCCGCTTCCAGCTGACCGGCATCCCGGCCGCGCCCCGCGGCGTACCGCAGATCGAGGTCAAGTTCACCATCGATAAGAACGGCATCGTATCCGTCACCGCCAAGGACATGGGCACCGGCAACACCCAGAACGTCACGATCACCGCATCGACCAACCTGACGGAGGACGAGATCAAGCAGCGCGTCAAGGAATCGGAGCAGTTTGCCGAGGAGGACAAGCGCCGCAAGGAAGAAGTCGAGATCCTCAACCGCGCCGACAGCTTCCAGTATGAGATCGAGAAACAGCTGCGCGAGAACGGCGACAAGCTCTCCGGCGAGGATAAAGCGACGGTCCAGAGCGAGATCAACGCTTTCAAGAAAGTCCGCGAGGGCGGCAACGCCCAGGCCATCAAGTCGGCGATGGATGAAGCCACCCAGAAGATATACGCCATCTTTGGAAAGCTGTACCAGAACCAGGGCGGCGGACAGGGACAGGGCGGCCCGTCCCCTGAACAGGGCGGACCGCAGTCCAATCCCGACGGCAGCGTCGATGTCGAGGGAGATGTCCATTAAGTCAGCCCAGGCGTCAGGCCGGCCGGTGGCCGGCCTGATTTGCCGGGAGGCGAAAGGATGCTATGGCAGCCAAACGTGATTATTATGAGGTGCTGGGCGTCGACCGCAAGGCGAGCACGGAGGAGATCAAAAGAGCCTACCGTAAACTGGCCAAGGAGTCGCACCCCGACCTTCATCCGAATGACAAGACGGCTGAGGCGCGGTTCAAGGAGATCAACGAAGCCAACGAAGTGCTCTCAGACCCTCAGAAGCGCGCAGCCTATGACCAGTATGGGATGGACGGCCCCCCCGCGGGCGGGTTCGGAGGCTTCGGCGGATTCGACGGCAGCGGATTCAGCGGGTTCGACTCCATCTTTGACCAACTGTTCGGCGGCGCAGCAGGCGGACGCGCCCAGCGGCGCAATGCGCCGATCCGCGGCCGGGACATCCTGTTCAATATGCGCATCGAGTTTGATGAAGCCGCCTTCGGCGCAACCAAGTCATTTGACTTCCTGCGCGCGGAACTGTGCGGCTCCTGCAAGGGGACCGGCGGCAAGGACGGCGCAAAACCAACATCCTGTCCGGTGTGCAAGGGCACAGGCCAGGTGCGTTCGGGCAGCGGTTTCATGGTGACCGTTCGGACCTGCACGTCCTGCGGCGGAAGCGGCCAGGTGGTCTCCGATCCCTGCAGCACCTGCTCCGGCACAGGCCGTGTCAGGAACAAGCGTACCGCCAACATCACCATTCCCCCGGGCGCCGACGAGGGCCAGGTGTTTGTAATGAACGGCCAGGGTGAACCCGGGCAGAACGGCGGACCCAGCGGCGACCTGCAGATCGCCATCAGCGTCAAGCCGCACAAGCTGTTCAAGCGCGAGGGCACCACGCTGTACCTGGACATGCCGATCTCCTTTACCCAGGCAGCCCTTGGCGCGACGATCGACATCCCCACTTTGAAGAACAAGATCAGCCACAAAATCCCCGAAGGCACCCAGGAAGGCGCGCTGCTGCGCATCAAGGGCGAGGGCATCCAGCAGCTTCATGGTTCATCCCGCGGCGACCTGGTGGTCCGGGTGCACGTGGAGATCCCGAAGCGCCTGAGCGAGAAGCAGAAGGAACTGCTGCGCGCATTTGATCAGGCAAGCACTGGAAAAGAGTATGAAAACAGGAAAAGTTTCCTGGACAGGGTCAAGGAATTGTTCTGATACTGAGATAAAGTCAGGCCTCAGGTCAGACCGCGAAAGAAGACACCGCTTCCCGTCTGCGGCGTCTTCTTTTTATGGGGATATTCCGATGTTCAGCCATTTGGCGGCGTATGGAAATCACCGTTCCACCAGCGCGCCGATATGATCCCTGAATCTCCTGACATACTCCTTTGCCTGCTTTTCATCCTGTGCCTCGGCACACAGTCGGACCAGCGGTTCGGTGCCCGAAAACCGGCAGACGGCAAAGCCGCCGTCTGAAAAATAGACTTTGCATCCATCCAGATAGGAGACGCGGTCGATCGGCGTTCCAAAAACCGGCAGGTTTTTCCGTTCCATCAAGTCATGGTAAACGGCGTCTTTCCCCCCGGCCGGGAGGAGCAGGCTCTCCTCAGTCATCACATGGCTGCCGAGCCTCTCATACAGGCCGTCCATGATCTGGGACGGGCTCCTGTTCAGCGCGCAGATCGCCTCGACAAACAAGGCCGCCGCATAGATCGAATCCTTGCCGGGAATGTGTCCGCGGACCGTCAGGCCGCCTGAGGACTCGCCCCCCAGAACCGCGTCCACCTCATCAAGTTTGCTGGATATATGTTTGAACCCGACAGGCACCTCGTAGCACTTCTCCCCGAAGGACTCTGCCAGCCTGTCCAGCATGTGCGTGGTGGACATGTTGCGCACCACCGGCCCGGACCAGCCCCTGTATTCATGCAGATAATAATACAGGAGCACGAGGATCTCATTGGCGGTCATGTAGCGGCCGTTGCTGTCGATGATCCCGAGCCGGTCGCCGTCGCCGTCAAAGGCGATGCCGAGGTCATACCCCTGCTTTGTCACCTTCTGGCGCAGTTCGAACAGGCTCAGCTCACTCGGCGCCGGCAGATGCCCGCCGAAGTAGGCGTCCCGCTCAAAGTGGATGTGGTCCACCGTGCAGCGGGCACTGTACAGCAGGACCATCAGCGGATAAGCGCCGGAGCCGTACATCGGGTCAAACAGGATCCGAAGGCCGCGTTCACGGATCACGTCCATGCGGGTCTTTGACTGGATGTCGTCGATAAAATCATTGAAGGGGTTCTTCAGATAGATTACGAGCCCCTTTTCCTCAGCGAGGGAAAACGGGATGGATCCTGGCTCCCTTCCTTCCTTCTCCGCCCTTTCAATGTGCTCCTCCAGATGCTTTGTGACCTCTTCGGGGGCGTCGCGTCCCCCCTGAACGATCAGCTTGATGCCGTTATATGCGGGCGGATTATGGCTGGCGGTCACCTGGACGCCATAGAACAAGCCTTTTGCCTTGACAGTATGCATGACCAGCGGGGTGGGGGCCGTGCGCTTCATAAACCACACGCTGATCCCCTGCGAGCAAAGCGTCTCCGCGATCCAGCGCGCAGCGTCAAAGGACAGGAAACGACGGTCAAAGCCCACCATGACCGGTTTGTCCTGCTGATTTTCCTCAAGGATCATCTCCGCCAGGGCATGCGCCGCCTTGCGGATATTGTCATAGACAAAGTCCTTGCCGATGATCCCCCGCCATCCGCCTGTGCCGAACCTGATCATATCAACACCTCAATTCACATCCTGTGCGATGTGATGATTATACTGCTGTTCACCCAAAATGTCAGGTGCCGCAGGAATCCATCCCCGGTCCCCGTCCGGAAAAAGAAAACCCTGAGCCTATACGGACTGCAGGGTCATCTGGCGCACCCGGCGCGATTCGAACGCGCGGCCTTCAGAGTCGGAGTCTGACGCTCTATCCAG
>CAZVSG010000089.1:0-9297 GCA_964629345.1 uncultured Christensenella sp.
CTTATCTGAGGCACGACTCTGCTTTCGCGCTCAATGTATATAAGGTACGTCGATTCATTGACAGGCACTGATGATACGGATATTCTGTGCGAAGAAAAACACTCTGGAGGAGAAATGAAAGCATTTTCCGAAATGACCCTGCAGGAACTGCTGCTGCCGGAAGGGCACCCCTGCGCCTGCGGACAGCGCCATCAGGCAGGGCTGCGCCGGGTGCACATCGGGCCTGAAGCGCTCGGTTCGCTGCCGGACGTCCTGAGGGAGCTTCATATCAAAAAGCCTTTCATCTTCAGCGACAGGAATACGCGCCGGGCCGCCTGGGGATATCTGGAACCTGTCCTCCTTGAGGACGGGATTCCCTTTGCTGAATACGTATTCGATAAGGAACACCTGGAGCCGGATGAGCAGGTCTGCGGCAGCCTGGTGATGGCCTTTGACCCATCATGCGACGGGCTGCTGGCGATCGGCTCCGGCGTGCTCAACGACGTCGGCAAGGTGTTTGCCCATGCCGTGAGGCTGCCCCAGGTGGTGGTCGCCACCGCGCCCTCCATGGACGGATACGCTTCCGACAATGCCTCCATGATCCGTGACCGTGTGAAGGTATCCCTGTACAATGCCTGTCCGCAGGCCGTCATCGCGGATACCCGGATCCTCCGGGACGCGCCTGAACGGATGCTGCAGGCCGGGCTGGGGGACATGCTGGCCAAGTACCTGTCCATCTGTGAGTGGCGGCTTTCACACCTGGTGACGGGCGAGTATTACTGCGAGAACATCGCGGGCCTTGTCCGCGCTTCCCTAAAGAGGATCGTCCAGGAGGCTGAAGGCTTGAAAGTCCGGGATGGGAAGGCGGTCGAGCGGGTGATGGAAGGCCTGCTGACAAGCGGCATCGCGATGGCCTATGCCCGGGTTTCCCGCCCGGCCTCCGGCCTGGAGCATTACTTCTCCCACATCTGGGAGATGATGTCGCTGGAACGGGGGAATAAGCCTGAGCTGCACGGCATCCAGGTCGGCATCGGGACCCTGCTGACGCTTCAGATCTGGGAGAAACTCCGAAAGATTGATCCCGGCCGCGACAAGGCGGAGAGCTTCATCAAAGCATTTGATGAGCAGACCTGGAAGGCGACGGTCCTTCGGATCTTTGGCAGCGCGGGGGAGGGCATCCTGACCGCGGCTGTCCGGGAAGGCCGGAACGACCCGGCCGCCCACGCGCGGCGGCTGGAACAGATCCTGACGCACTGGCCGCAGATCCTGAAGATCGTCCGGGAGGAGCTGCCCCCCTATGAGGACGTCGCAGCCCTGATGCGGGGGCTGAACATGCCCATGACCCCGGAGGAGATCGGCTTCAGCGCGCAGGACACCCGCGACGCCCTGCTGGGCGCGCGGGAGATCAGGAACAAGTACCTCACCAGTTCCCTGATGTGGGACCTGGGGCTGCTGTATGGGTGGGAACTCCCCTCATCCGTCTTGAAGGAATAAACAACAAAGCGAAAAGATGGCGAAACCTTCCTGGGCGGGAGGTTTTGCCATGTGAGAGGATCCCTGTTTCAGGCGGTTTTGCGGGCGGCTGCTTTTCCCTATTCCTCCCTGATCCAGACCATCATTTCGTTTTCGCCCCGGTTGGCCCAGGCGTAATAGGGGATGAAGGTCAGCGCAGCCCGCTCCTTTTGACCGGGCGTTTGCGTGTAAAGTTCGTCTGACGCGGGTTTTTGGCTCAGGCCGCCCGCGCGGATCGCCATGCCGCCCGGCAGCGATGGATCCGCATCATCAATGAGGGGTTCGTTCCTGGACAGGGACAGCTGGTGCAGGCAGGGACCGTTGTCCTTTTCCTCCAGGCAGAAAACCAACGGGCCGCGCTGAAGGGCAACCTTTCCGATTTCCTCCCGGACCCTTGCATTCGCGTAGACGCGGCGGGGCTCCAAACGCATGTCCAGGATGATCTCTGTCTCCATAAAGGGGCCTTCGATTTTCAGATAGCCGTTCTCCGCCGGCGCTTGAGTTTTTTTGCCGTCCCTTGAGAGACTGTATTCACGGCACCAGCCTGGCAGGTGAAGCAACAGGTCATAATCCCCCCTACCCAGGGTGAGGGTCACCAGGCCGTCACGGGGATACTCCGTGCGCACCTTCAGGTCCACAGGGCCGTTCTGGGTATCAAGCGTAAATTCGCCCTGGATATACAGGTGGAGGCAGACGGCGCGGTCACGGACGGAAAAGGCGTACAGCGCCAGGGAGGACAGCAGTCGGGCCAGATTGGGCGGGCAGCACGCGCAGCCGAACCATTTGGGCCTGACCGGCAGCACGTGCTTTTTCCGGTCGTCCCTGCGGCTGGCCTCGGGATCGACGCTCAGGGGATTGACGTAGAAAAACCGCTGCATGTCCAGCGACATCCCCGCCAGGCAGGTGTTGTACAGCGCGCGTTCCATGGTATCGGCGTAATCGCCCAGCAGCTCGATCTCCAGCATCCTGCGGCAGAAGAACACCAGCGCGATGGAGGCGCAGGTCTCGGCGTATGCGGTATCGCCAGGCAAGTCATAGTCAAAGGTAAAGGCTTCGCCGATATGGGAGGAACCGACCCCGCCGGTGACGTACATGCGCCTGCCCGTGACGCTGCGGTACAGCCGCCTGCAGACCTCTTTCAGGGTCTCATCCCCTGTGCGCAGGGCGACGTCCGCGGCGCCGCACAGGAGGTACAGCGCGCGCACGGCATGTCCCTCCAGGGTCTTCTGTTCCTTCAGCGGCAGATGGTGCTGCCCGTAGGCAAAGCCGAACGCCCCGGTGTTTTGATAGTCCCGGCCCAGGCGCTTCTGCTCCTGAACAAAGAAATTGGGTTCCTTTCCGCGCTCGGAAATAAAATAATCCGCAAGGCGAAGATACTTCGTTTCACCGGTCACGTCGTACAGCTTGCACAGCGCCAGCTCGATCTCCTCATGACCGGGGTATCCGTGCAGTTTTCCCTCCTCAGGTCCGATCACGCTGATGATGTGGTCCGCCATGCGTTGCATGACCTTCAGCAGCCTGTCCTTCCCGGTCGCCTGCCAGTAGGCCGCGGCGGCTTCCATCATGTGCCCTGCCGTGTACAGCTCATGGTCATCGCGCAGGTTGGTCCAGCGCCTGCTGATGTCGGTGAGCTGGTAATACGTGTTGACATAGCCGTCCGGCATCTGGGCTTTTTCGATCAGATCGATCGCGCCGTCCGCCAGCGTTTCCAGCTCCTTGTCCGGGTTCAGGCACAGCTGGCAGGCGACCGCCTCCAGCCACTTGGCCAGGTCGCTGTCCTGAAAAACGAATCCGCCGTGCTCCCCTTTTTCAAGACCGGCCGCGATGCGGAAGTTCCGGATGCAGGATGACTTCTCCCCGTCTTGTATCTGGTCGTTCAGCGCCAGCCACTGGTAAGGCAGCATTTTCTCGCGGACACCCGAAACAATGGGGCCGAAGAAACCGCCTTCAAAGGAGGCCCGCCGGACCCTGGAAAAGCAGCCGCTGTCAAACATTTTCATCTGAACTCCTCCGATTCAGCCGGCATGTTCCGGCCATTCACCCACCCTGCCCAGACGTTCATACTCCTCCGGCGTGATGGTGAGGACCGTGCCGTGCTTGAACCCGTAGGGGAAGGAAAAAGCTTCATCCGCGCGGGTAAAGCGCCCGGAAGCAAGGCTGTCCGCCAGAAAGGGCACGTAGCCCTGGCCTTTGCCCGGCACGCCGAAGTAATCGATCAAAAGGCACCACCGCCCGTCCTCCAGACGGAACACCGCGGGCGCTTCATACTTCCCGGCTTCCTCCCGCGGCAGGCCGGTGACACCGCCGGGCAAAGGGTCAAAAGGCCCCCGGATCGAAGCGCCCTTCAGCAGAATGACGCCCGAGGGATCCTTCGCGCTTTTCAGGAACAGATAGTACTGGCCGTCCTCCTGCGTCATCGCGGAATCGATGACCGTCCCTTCCGTCTTCCTGAACAGGATCTCCGGCTTTGTCCACTGGCTGAAGTCCTGTGTCGCGGAGCACCAGATGGCATGCGGGCCGGCCTTGCCGTCCGTTATCGTGGTGGAGGACCAGTGAAGCAGGTATTCATCCCTCTCATTGTCGTACAGGATGTCAGGCGCCCACAGACAGCCGAAGGAGGTTCCGTCAAAGCGCAGCTCCTGCTGCTTTTCCCAGTGCAGCAGGTCCGGGGAGGCCCAGACCATCAGGCATTTGCTGCCGTTTGTGCTGATCTCCTCCCAGGAGCCGCGGTATTTGCCCGGCATGCCATAGGCAAGGCTCAGGTCCGTCGCGAAAATGCGGAACAGCCCGTCACGGCACCTGATGACGGCCATGTCCCGGACGCCCAGGTCGCCCCTGAAACTCCACAGCACCGGCCGGCCGCCGTTCACCGCTTCCCAGTGGAACCCGTCGCGGCTGAGCGCGAAATGGATCTGTTCGCCGTCCGGTGTCCGTTTTTCCCTGAAATGCACAAAAAGATAGGCTTGTTTCATGATCATCCTCCCGGAGAAATGGAGTGACTGGATAGCGTGCCTGTCCTTGGAAATACGGCGCGGTCGATCCTTCGCGGCCTGCAAACATAGAGGCGGACCTGTCTGCTGCGTCTCCTGAATATCTCACGGCTGGTATGGAATAGTAGCAAGTTCGAAAGAGGCTGTCAATTTTCTGCCAGTTTCAGAAATGGCATGCTGCAGCCTTGCGGCGGCATCACCCCCGACGGATTGCCAGATACCTGAAATGATGGTATAAATACCGCGGAACAGCACTGATACGCTCCGGAAAAACCAAGGAAACCAAAATAGACAGTAATCTGATCCCAAGGAGACGCTGACCATGAAGAAAGCAAGGATGATACTGGACCGCGATTATTCGATCGGGCAGATCGACAGGCGCCTCTACGGCTCCTTCATCGAGCACCTGGGCCGCGCCGTCTACGGCGGCATCTATGAGCCCGGACACCCCAGCGCGGATCAAAACGGCTTCCGCAGGGACGTGATGGACCTGGTCAGGAAGCTGGACGTGCCTGTCGTGCGGTATCCGGGGGGCAATTTCGTCTCCGGCTTCAACTGGGAGGACTCCGTGGGGCCCAGGGACAGGCGGCCCCGCCGGCTGGACCTGGCCTGGTCGACGACGGAAACCAACGAAGTCGGCCTGCACGAATTCGTCCAGTGGGCCAAAGAGGTCAGCACCGAGGTCATGTACGCGGTCAACCTGGGCTCCAGGGGCCCGGATGACGCGCGCAGCGTCGTGGAGTATTCCAACCATAAAGGCGGCAGCGCCTGGAGCGACCTGCGGATCAAAAACGGCGCGAAGGATCCTTTCGGCATCAAGCTGTGGTGCCTGGGCAACGAAATGGACGGCCACTGGCAGATCTGCCGCAAGACGGCGTATGAATACGGCCGCGCCGCCAACGAGGCCGCCAAGATGATGAAATGGGTCGATCCCTCCATTGAGCTGGTGGCCTGCGGTTCCTCCGCCTACGGCATGCCGACCTTCGGTGACTGGGAGATCGGGATGCTGGATGAGTGCTATGACAACGTGGACTACGTGTCCATCCACCGCTATTACGGCAACCCCACCGGTGACACGCCCGGTTTCCTTGCCCGCAGCATGGACATGGACGCCTTCATCAAGACCGTGGTCTCCATCTGCGACGCGGTGGGCGGGAAAAAGCACAGCAAGAAGAAACTCCACCTCTCCTTTGACGAGTGGAACGTGTGGTATCACTCCAACCAGCAGGACAAGGAGATCGTCAGGCGGGACAAATGGGGCAGCGCGCTCCCGCTGCTGGAGGACGTGTACAACTTTGAGGACGCGCTGCTGGTGGGCAGCATGCTCATCACCATGCTGCGCAACGCCGACCGCGTGAAGATCGCCTGCATGGCGCAGCTGGTCAATGTCATCGCGCCCATCATGACCCGTTCCGGCGGAGGCGCCTGGGCGCAGACCATCTATTGGCCGCTGATGCACGCCAGCAGATATGGCCGTGGCACCGCACTGCGGCCCGTCGTGGACTCCCCTGTCTATGACTGCTCTGACTATACCGATGTGCCGCTGCTGGACGCCGCCGCTGTGCTGGGGGAGGACGGCACCCTCACCCTCTTTGCCGTCAACCGCGACATGAAGGAAGATATCGAACTGACCTGCGACCTGCGCGCCTTTGGCAGACTCCGTCCGGAGGAACACATTCTGCTGCATCATGACGACGTCAAGGCCGTGAACACCGAAACGGATCCGGACAACGTCAAACCGAAGAAGGGGATGAATGGCAGGATGGACGACGGCACGTTCACGGTGACGGTCCCGGCGCTGAGCTGGAACATCATCCGGCTTGTCAGGGAATAAAACCCGGCGGGTTTTCGATCATAAAACGAAGGGCCGTCATACCGTGGACATGACGGCCCTTCGTTCATAACCCATAATCCTCTGTTCATTCATTGAGCCTGCGGATACCTGACCTCCCATAAGGTCAAGCCCTGCGCGGGCGCAGCGGGGCCGGCCGTGCGCCGGTCCCTTGACGCGAGGAGGGCCGCCATTTCATCCGGCTGCCTTTCGCCCTGTCCGACCTGAAGCAGGGTGCCCGCGATGATCCGCGCCATGTTGTAGAGAAAGCCGTTTCCGGTCAGGGCGAAGCGCACCTCGCTGCCAAGCCGCTCAACCGTGAGGGATTTCAAGGTCCGGACAGCGGACTTCTTCATGTGCCGGTTGGCGCAGAATGCGCTGAAGTCATGCGTGCCGATCAGCATCCCGGCTGCCGTCTGCATGGCGTGAAGATCCAGCGCCGAGGGGATGACCGCGACCAGCCTGCGGTCAAACACGTTGGGGCTGTCGCTGTTCCAGACCCGGTAGACGTAGGTCTTCTCCATGCAGCTCAGCCGCGCATGAAAGCGGGCCGGCGCTTCTTCCAGCGAGATTGCCCCGATGTCCTCGGGAAGCCGTTTCCTCAGTTCGGTCAGAATCATCCCGCAGGGGGCGTCGGTGCCGGACCTGAAGCTGGCGACCTGCTCCCTTGCGTGCACCCCCGCGTCCGTGCGGCCTGATCCGGCGGCTTCGACCGGATGGCCGAGGACCTCGCCCAGCGCTGCCTCCAGCTTTTCCTGGATGGTCCTGCCGGTGTTGCCCTGCTTCTGCCAGCCGCTGTACCGCGTGCCCTCATAGCAGAGAGTCAGCTTGAAATTGCGCACCGATAGCTCCTTTCAGGATATCCTGTGACTGTCCGGCCGTTCTTCCGTTCCCCTTTTGGATTGCCCCGCCGCATCCGGCGCTGCCTGCGGCGTCATCCTTCCTCATTGAGCAGCGAATAGATGTAGGTATCCTTCCAGACGGGCCGGCCGTCCGTATCGGTGCGGAAGGATACGTTGCGCGAAAGGTGGGCTTCACGGATAAAGCCAAGCCGCTCAAGCAGCCGCCAGGACGCGGTGTTCTCAGGGTCGCACTCGGCGTATATCCGGTGAACGCCATGGGAAAAGGATTCGCGGATCAACGCTTCGCAGGCTTCCCTGGCAAAGCCTTTTCCCCAGTACCTGCTGCCCAGCAGGAAACCCAGTTCCAGTGTGTCATAATCCCTGCGGCCAAGGTAGACGTTGCCGATCAGTTTGCCGCTCTCCCTGTCGATCATCCCGACAAATTCGGGATTCCCGGCGCGGGCTTTCAGCTCACGCTCCGATTCCCATAAGGTCATCGGGTTGCAAGGTTCAAAGCGCACCACGTCCGGGTCTGACATCATCTCATGAAAATCCGCCAGATCCTCCGCGGACAGCGCGCGAAGCAGCAGCCGCTTTGTCAGAAGGACGGCCCTTTCCTTTCGGGTGCTGCTGCTCATCTCTTTTTCCTTCAGCCGGCGCTGTCCTTCAGCTTCAGACGCTGTCACGGCCTGCAGATTTCTCCGTTCTGCCTTTGTCAGACTGGATCCTATCATCCGGGATTTGACCTGTCAATCCAGGCAGGTGTCCGCATGATGGAAACGCAGCCCTGAAAACGACCTTGATGCCGAATATCCCGTGATTTCCTGGAAATCAGAATGCGCCGGCAGAATCATCCCTGCAAATCCCATATTCAGTCCGGAAATGCGCCCGGTGGCAGCCCTGCCGTCCCGGCTGGTCAACCAACGCCGCGCGCGACCCTCTTTCTCCCTCCTGCATGTCAGGTGGCCTGTTTCAGCCGGTCTGCTGTACAATGCGATGAATCAGTCAGATGGGGGTCGATATATGCTGCAGACTGAAAGACTGTTGATCGGGCCGCATTCCGATGCGGACCGGGATCGTTTGATCGGGCTTCTCACAGATGAACGAATCAGGGAGACGTTCATGCTGCCGGATTTCAGCACCCTTGAGGAAGCGGCCGCCATGTTTGAGAAACTGAAGCGCTTCTCCTGTTCCCTGGAGCATTATGAGAAGGGGATCTACAGAGCCGGGAAACTCATCGGCTTTGTCAACGACGTGGACATCAGGGACGGCTCCATTGAGATCGGGTATGTGATCCACCCCCGCCATCAGGGCAGGGGCTACGCCACGGAGGCCCTGTCCGCGATGATCGGCGACCTGTTCCGGATGGGGTACCGGGAGGTGCGGGCGGCTGCCTTTGCCGGCAATGCCGCCAGCCACCGGGTGATGGAGAAGTGCGGGATGCGCCTGACGGGGGAGGAGAGCAGTGTCCTCTGCCGCGGCCGGCGGCAGCCGTGCATGCATTATACAATCATCAGTGATCGATCGCATCTCTTCCGGCGCTGCGGAGGCAACCTGGAAAAGGTGCATGCAATTCCGCGAACCGTGCCAGGCCGGTTGCCGGCGGAAAATCCGAAGCCATCTTCCTTCCAGCTGGCTGACGGCGAAAAGGCACTCGCATCCCTCAGCAGATAATTGGTCTGTCTGTTTTCGCAGGCTCAAGCCATCTGTGAACAGGGCTTTTCCCCGATAAACCTTGACGGATCAACGAACAGTAGATACAATCCGATCATTGGGACAAATGAATGGAGAGAGACGGATGGGCAGAACGCACCGTGGGTCTGTCTATATCAGAAAACCAACGGTCAATGTTATCACCGGGCTTGCTGCAGCCTTGTTTCTCTCCTCCAGCGCCTTGCCGGCTGCGGCCTGCTGACAGAAAGAGGATTGGGAGGACCCTATGATGAACGCCACCCGGAAACTGCTG
Organism: uncultured Christensenella sp.; assembly: GCA_964629345.1. Lineage (GTDB taxonomy): Bacteria > Bacillota > Clostridia > Christensenellales > Aristaeellaceae > UBA6115. Next base: position 9,121 of record CAZVSG010000089.1, read on the forward strand.
AGCAAACCATTCCTTGCGGTGCTGTGTCTCCTGCTCGGGTCCTGCCTTCCCGCGCGGATGGAGGGCATCGGCCCCCTGGCCGGGAGAGCGCGGCAGGCCGCCGACGCCATCGTCAGTGACTTCGGCGCGGCCAGCGTGCAGTACGCCCTGATCGATGGGGACAGCATCGTGCTCTCA
>CAZVSG010000090.1:0-8996 GCA_964629345.1 uncultured Christensenella sp.
AACTTGGTACTTACTGCTTAGCAAATTGTCCGAAAAAGTGTTGACGACCCATTCGATGATGATCAACAGGACGGAAGAGACCTAAAAGCTGGTGGGGGCGGTTGTGGGGTGGTGAAGAGAAATTGAGCACGAAGATGGAAAATAAGAAGCCTTGAAAACTGAGTGTTCTCAAGGCTTCTTGCCTGGTGGGATTAATTGGGCTCGAACCAACGACCTCCACGATGTCAACGTGGCGCTCTAGCCAGCTGAGCTATAATCCCCCGCGGGGCAAGAGTCATATTACCATGCCCACCCGCGGTTTGCAAGGTCTGAAATCGTGAAGCGGGGGCTTTCCTGTTCTGTTTCCGCGCGCCTGCGGGCCGGGCTGTGTTCAGCCCGCAGGCATGCGGCGGTCGGGGACCGGCGCTTCACTTGTCCAGGCTGGAGGCCCTTTCAAGCAGGGTCAGCAGGTAGAGGAACTCCTCCTTGTAGGGGTCGCCGGTCACGCTGTCCGCGGCCCTGAGCAGCTCCAGCGCGGACGCATAGGTCGCGCTCCCTTTCCATTCGCTGTCCCGCAGCAGCATCCCGGCCTCCGCGACGGCGGCGGCGAAGCGCAGGTTCCCGCCCATGTCCCCGAGGCTGTCCGCCGCCAGCGGGTAAGTGTACAGACGGCTTTCCCCGCCTTCGGGCGGTTTTGCCCGGACGCTGAGGGTGAGCAGTTCGCCGGCCGGTCCCCCGTTCTGCGCATCCGTCTGGTACTTGCTTTCAGCGCTGCCGAAGTCAAAGGCGCTGTCAATGGGCACCAGTTCGTACAGAACCGTTACGCGGTGCCCGCTGCCAAGCTCGCCCCCGTCCTTCGTATCGTCTGCGAAATCCTCCGCGTCCATCAGCCGGTTCTCATACCCGATCAGCCGGTATCCCCTCAGGGCTGCGGGGTTGAAGTCCACCTGCAGCTTCACGTCCTTGGCCACGGTGAGGAAGGTCGCGCCGATCTCGGTCACCAGGGCGCGCCGGGCTTCAAAGATGGTGTCGATGTAGCTGTAGTTGCCGTCGCCGCGGTCGGCCAGCGCCTCCAGCTTGTTGTCCTTGTAGTTCCCGTCGCCGAAGCCCAGCACGCTGAGAAAGACGCCGCCCTGCTTCTTCTCCTCCACCAGCCTGGCCAGGGAGCCCTCGTCGCTGACGCCGACGTTCAGGTCCCCGTCCGTGGCCAGCAGGACCCGGTTGTTCCCGCCCGGGATGAAGTGTTTCGCGGCCAGTTCATAGGCGGTGGTGATCCCGGCGGCCCCCGCCGTCATGCCGCCCGCGGTGAGGTTTTCGATGGCTGTCATGATGGTGGTTTTTTCGCCGGCGGGCACACCGTCCAGCAGGACCTCGTCCATGGAGGCATAGGTGACAATGGACACGGTGTCCTTCGGGGACAGCTCGTCGATGAGCATCTGGAACGCCCGCTTCACCAGGGGCAGCTTGGCCGGCATGTCCATGCTGCCGGACACGTCAATGAGGAAGACCAGGTTCTGCGCGGGGCGTTCCTCCCTGGGGATCTCCGCCGCCTGCAGCCCGATGAGCAGCAGCCAGGTCTGCGGATTCCAGGGGGTGCGGGCCAGCTCCATCGTGACGCCGAAAGGCTCGCCGTCCTCCGGCTGAGGGTAATCGTAATGGAAGTAATTGAGCATCTCCTCGATGCGCACGCTGTCGACCGGGACATTCTCGCCCCTCAGGATCATCGAACGCAGCTGCGCGTAGGAGGCGGTGTCCACGTCCGCCGCGAAGGTGGACAGCGGGGAGGTGAGGACGGAGAGGAAGCGGTTCTCCCGGAAGGAATTGTACTCGTTGGTGTTGAAAACCCCCGCCATGGGCAGCGGCATCATCAGCGCGCCGTTCATCATGCCGGCCTGCGCGGGCAGGTAGGAGTCCTCTGCCTCCCTGGCCCTGATGGTGAAGGGCCTGGCCTGCTGCGAGTAGAGCACGCGGAAGGTGATCTCGTCGAGGATCCCGCTGGCGAGCAGTCCGTTCTCCCCCTGGAAGGCGGTCAGCGCGGCCGTCGTGTCCGGGCCGAAGACTCCGTCCGGGATACCGGAGAAGTATCCGAGGAGCTGAAGCCTCCTCTGCAGGGACGCGACGTCCTCGCCCGTGTCCCCTTCCCTCAGCTCCCGCGTGAAGACGGCTGTCTCCGCCGACCCTGCGGGCAGATGAATGGACAGGAAGGCTGAGAAGACCATCAGCAGCACCAAAAATCCTGACAAGGACCGTTTCATGCCATTTTTCATTTTGGTTTCACCCCTTTCTACTCCATTAGACGCATCACATCGGTGTTTGGTTCCGCGCGCGGGGACAGCGTTTCATACGTTTTGCGCCCCCTGCGTGCGCGGCGGGCAAAGATATGCTTGCGCCGCGGCAAAAGCCGCATATAATGAAAAAAACGACACGCGGAGGTCAACATGAAAAAACTGCTTTGCGCCCTTCTGTCCTGCGCCCTGGCTTTCTGTGGGCCTGCCGCCGTGACGGCGCAGGGGATGGCCGACTGGGTCATCTTCGTTTACCTTTGCGGCACGGACCTGGAATCGGATGGGCAAGCGGCCTCCAGCGACCTGCAGGAGATGATGGAGGCGGGCGCCGGGGCGAACGTTCGCTTTGTGGTGCAGACCGGCGGCACAAAGACATGGGCGGTGCCGGAAGCGATCCCCAATGACCGGATCAGCCGCCTGGAGATCTATGACAATGACATGTTCGGCCTGTATCAGGGGGACCTTCAGAACATGGGCGAGGCCGCGACCCTGAGGGATTTTGTCGCCTGGGGCTTTGAGAACTATCAGGCGCAGCGCTACGGCCTGGTCCTCTGGAACCATGGCAGCGGCAGCATCTCCGGCGTGTGCTTTGACGAGCTGTATGACAACGACAGCCTGACGCTGCAGGAGATCGGGGAGGCGCTGGCGGGGCATGAGAAGGCCTTTGAGATGATCGGCTTTGACGCCTGCCTGATGGCGACCCTTGAGACGGCGCAGGCCGTCATGCCCTTTGCCGATTACCTGGTCGCCTCCGAGGAGCTTGAGCCGGGCTCCGGCTGGGATTACCGGTCCATCGGGAGTTTCCTTGCGGGAAAGCCGGACGCGGACGGGGCGGAGCTTGGCAAGGTGATCGCGGACAGCTTCCTGGCGTCCAATATCCTGGCGGAGGACGAGGCCATCACGACCATGTCCGTCACCGCCCTGGACAAACTGCCTGCCCTGGCCGACGCCGTGAACGAGGCGGGCTGGCAGATGCTGGCCGCGGTGCCGGACAAGGCGCGCCTCAGCGCCATCGTCAAGGGCATCCACCGGGCGGAGAACTACGGCGGAAACACCCCGGAAGAGGGGTATACCAACATGGTGGACATCGGCTCGATGATGCGGGGGATCACCGGCGTCCTGCCCGAAGCCCAAAGGGTGCTGGAGGCGCTTGATGAGGCCGTGGTGTACCGCGTCGCCGGGTCCGGCCGCCGGGAGTCGACGGGGCTGTCGATGTACTATCCCCTTCAGGTACAGGGCTCCCAGGAGTATGAGGTGTTCAAAAAAGCTTCGCCCAGCGAGGGCTACCGCCGTTTTGTGGCCGGCATGCTCTCCGGGGCCCTGACCGGGGACGCGGAGACCTTTGCCGCAGAGGAAGCGGAGAACCGCGATGACGAGGAATGGCTCAGCAGCGCCGTGTCCGGGCTCGGCGAAGGGATGCAGCAGCAGGGGTTTGAGACGGATGAGAACAGCCGGGTCGAACTGCTCAGCGCCTACCTGGATGATGAGGGCACCTACACGCTGACGCTCAATCCCGACAGCATGGATTACCTGCTGTCCGCCACCTTCACCCTGCTGATGGATGACGGGAGCGGCGCTCTCTCCAGCCTGGGCGAGGATGACGACCTGATCCTCAGCGAGGAGGACGGGATCATCCAGGACAACTTTGACGGCACGTGGACAGCGCTGCCGGACGGCCAGCTGCTCAGCCTGTACCTTCTGGAACAGGGCGAGGAATACAACATCTATTCCGCCCCGGTGAAGCTCAACGGCCGGGAGACCAACCTGCGCATCCTCTACGACTGGGGTGAGGAGGCGTTCCGCGTCATCGGCGCCTGGGACGGCATCAGCGATAGCGGCGCGTCCAGCAAGGAGATCACGAAGATCGCCGCGGGGGATGCCATCACCCCCCTGTATGAGGCGTATGACCCGGAAACCGGCGACTACCTCGGCCTGGACGAAGGGATCGATTACCTCGCCGAGGAAGGCTTCGTGATCGAATACATGCAGCTGCCCTCGGCGGATTACTACTACAGCTTTACGCTCACGGACCTCTACGGTCTTCAGACCAGCACGGACTTCGTGCTGTTCTCCGTGGATGAGGCGGGGGAGCTCTGGTTCTACCAGGAATAGGAGCGGTATAACGCTCCGTCAGACCTCCGGCGGCCCTTGGCTGACCCGCCGATAAAAGCGGCCGGCGGCGTTTGCAGTATCCCGGGTACATTCTTCCAGAGGGGGTGAATGCCCCGCTCGCGGAGGAGAACGTTGGACCAGCAGGACTATCGGCAGCTGAGCCCCGCCGGGAGGCGGGCGCGGCTGAAGGAGATCGCTCTGGTCTTCCTTCGCCTGGGCGCCGTGGCCTTCGGCGGTCCGGCGGCGCACATTGCCCTGATGGAGGAGGAGATCGTCAGGAAGCGCGCCTGGCTGAGCCGGGAAGCCTTCCTTGATTTGCTGGGCGCGACGAACCTCATCCCGGGTCCCAACTCCACCGAGATGGCCATCCACCTGGGTTTTTCCCGCGGCGGGCTGGCCGGCCTTGTGACCGCGGGGGCCGCGTTCATCCTGCCCGCCTTTTTCATCGTGCTTATTTTCGCCGCCCTGTATGCCCGCCACGGGCAGGTCAGCGGGGCGGAAGCCTTGCTGTATGGGATCAAGCCAGTCGTCCTGGCCGTCATCCTCCAGGCCCTCCTGCGCCTTTCCAAGTCTGTCGTCAAGGGCCCCCTTCCGGCGCTGGTCGCGTCCTCGGCGATCGCCCTGTCCTTCCTGGGGGTGCCGGAGATCCCCCTGTTAGCGGGCTTCGGGCTGCTTGTGATGCTGCTGCGCAACCGGGAACGCATCAAAAACAAGCTCTTCTCTGTCCCCCTGTTTCCCATTTTCGGGCTGATCCGGCTTCCGGCGCTGGCGGAAACCTCCGCCGGATTGCCGGTTTCCAACCTGTTTTTCACTTTTCTGAAGATCGGGTCCGCGCTCTACGGCAGCGGGTATGTCCTTCTGGCCTTCCTGGAAGCGGAGTTTGTATCCCGCCTGGGCGTGCTCACCGGCGGCCAGCTGATGGACGCGGTGGCGGTGGGCCAGTTCACCCCGGGCCCTGTCTTCACCACCGCGACCTTCGTGGGCTTCCTGTTGGGCGGCATCCCCGGCGCGCTCGCCTCCACAGCGGGCATCTTCCTGCCCTCTTTCCTGCTGGTTTTCCTCCTCAATCCCCTGATTCCCCGGATGCGCGCCTCCGTCTGGTTCTCCGCTTTGCTGGACGGGGTCACCGCCGCCTCGCTGGCCCTGATGGCCGCGGTCAGCGCCAGACTGGCCCTTGCCTCCCTGCCCGATGTCCCCGCAGCCCTGTTCCTGGCAGTTTCCTTCATTGCGCTGATGAAAACAAGGATCAGCTCTTTCTGGCTGATCCTCCTGGGCGGGCTTGCCGGGTTCCTGATCAGGGCCTTTCTGTAACGCCTTTTGCCGCCGGGGTGGCCGTCCGCGCGGTTTTTTTGCCGTTCATCCCGGATCTCCCGGCGCCCCGGCATGCTATACTGCATGAATCTTCCTGAAAGGAGGGGCATCCGGATGCGCCGCCGCGCTTTTTGTTCGGCCTTTCCCGCGACGCTGCCCGTCATGGCCGGCTATCTTTTCCTGGGCCTCGGCTTTGGCGTGGTCCTGGGCCAGGCCGGGTACGGCGCGCCCTGGGCGCTGTATATGAGCGCGGGCATCTACGCGGGCGCGATGCAGTACGCCGCGGTGGACCTGCTCCTTTCGGGGGCGGCGCTGTGGGAGAGCGCGCTGATGGCCCTGATGGTCAACGCGCGCCACCTGTTCTACGGGCTGTCCATGGCGCAGGCGTACAGGGATACCGGCAGTCTGAAACCCTACCTCGCCTTCTCCCTTACGGATGAGACCTTTGCCCTGCTGAGCCTCACCCCTGTGCCCGAGGGCGTCAGCGGGAAATGGTTCTATTTCTTTGTCTCCGCCCTCAACCATCTCTACTGGGTCGCGGGCAGCCTGCTGGGCTCCCTGGCGGGCCGCCTGATCCCCCTGGACCTTCACGGCATCGAGTTCTCCATGACCGCGCTGTTCGCGGTGATGCTCACCGAGCAGTGGCGAAGAAAAGCTTCCCGGCTGCCTGCGCTTATCGGGCTGACGGGTTCGCTCATCTGCCTGCTGCTGCTGGGGCCGGAGCGCTTCACCGCGCCCGCCATGCTGCTCATCACCGGGGCGCTGCTGCTATTGAGGGGACGGCTGGAGAACGGGGAAGGGAAGGCCCCCTCATGAGCGGCGTCCTCACCGTCCTGGTCATCGCGCTGGTCACCGCGGCCCTGCGGTTCATCCCCGTTTACCTGCTGGGCAAAAAGGGACAGCGGCTGCCGCCCGCCGCCCTTTTCCTCATCCGCGTGATGCCCGCCGCCATCATCGCCCTGCTGGTCGTCTACAGCCTCAAATCGGCGAGTGTCCTCGCGTATCCCCACGGGATCCCCGAGGCCGCTGGTCTGCTGACCGCCGCGCTGCTGCAGTATTTTAAAAGGAACACGCTGCTGAGCGTGTTCCTGGCGACCGCGTGCTACATGGTCCTGATCCGGATCCTGTGATCCCTGATGGACAGCATCAGGCTGGGGTGTCCTTCGCCTGCGCGCTCCAGAGCTTGCGCTTCCATTCCTTCCCCGTCCCGGTGGCGGCCAGGCCCCCCTGCGCGGTTTCCTTCATGCTCAGCGGCAGCGCCTGGCCGATCGCGTACATCGCCTGGATGACCTCGTCCGGGGGCACGCGGCTGACGATCCCCGCCAGCGCCATTTCCGCCGCCGCCAGGGCGATGGCCGCGCCCCCGGCGTTGCGCTTGATGCAGGGCACTTCCACCAGACCCGCCAGCGGGTCGCATGCCAGGCCCAGCAGGTTTTTCAGCGCCATCGCCATCGCCTGGGCGCACTGGGCCGGCGACCCGCCGGCCAGTTCCACCAGGGCGGCTGCGGCCATGGCGCTGGCCGAGCCGACCTCCGCCTGGCACCCGCCCGCGGCGCCGGAAATCATCGCGTTGTTGGCGATCACGTAGCCGACCGCGCCCGCGCAGAACAGCGCCCGAACGACGTCCGCATCCTCTTTCTTCAGCTTTTCCTGGGCAGAGATCAGCACGCCCGGCAGCACCCCGCAGGAGCCGGCGGTGGGGGTGGCACAGATGAGCCCCATGGCGGCGTTCACCTCATTGGTGGCGACTGCGTAGCATATGGCCCGCAGGAACACACCGTCTGTCAGGGTGTTCCCGGCGCTGATGTACCCGTCCAGCAGCCTGGCGTCCCCGCCGGTCATGCCGGAGTGGGAGGTCACGCCGGCGATGCCCTTTACCGCCGCGTCCCGCATCACCTGAAAGCTGCGCGCCATGTCCGTTATGATCGCTTCCCGGCTCCGCCCGGTCGCCTGCTCCTCCTGCTCCAGCATCACGTCGCTGAACAGAAGGCCCCGCTCCTCAGCCTGTGAGACCAGTTCCCCCATGGTCCTGAACATCGCCGTTCCTCCGGTTCCGGACAGTCACGCCTGCCCCGCTGGGAATGAGAATGAAGCCGGGCTTCTGCTATGCGTCCAGCTTGACGATCTTGCGGATGTGGGGCTTTGCGAGGATCAGCCCGGTAATCTCCGCGGGCACCTGCTGGTCCGTCTCGATCACCATCAGGGCTTCCCGCCCCTTTTCGTTCCGGGAGACCTCCATGTGGCTGATGTTGATATGGGAAAGAGCCAGGATCTGCGTCACCGAGGCGATCACGCCGTAGGCGTCCTGGTGGAAGATCAGCAGCGCGGGGGACTCCCCGGTCAGCCTCAGGTCAAAACCGTCCACCCGGATGATCTGCACCATGCCCCCGCCGATGGAGATCCCCGTCACGTCGATGGCGGCCCCGTCCGCCAAAAGGCGGATCCCCAGCGTGTTGGGGTTCTGCGGCACCGCCGCTTCCTCAATAAAGGTGAAGCGCACGCCCATCTCCCGCGCCAGGGCGAAGGCATCCGGGATGCGCGGGTCGTCCGTCTTCAGGTCCAGCACGCCCGCCAGCGCGGCGACGTCCGTCGCATGCCCCCGGTAGGTGTGCGCGAAGGAGCCGTACAGGCGGAACTCCGCATCCTCCGGCTGCCGGCCGAAGAGCTTGCGGGCCAGCTGCCCGATGCGCACCGCCCCCGCGGTGTGCGAACTGGACGGACCGATCATCACCGGGCCGATGATGTCAAACACGCTGCGATACTTCATCCAGGACCTCCGGGGGAGTGCTCGTATTAACGAGGGTTTTCCCAGTAAAAACGGGGAAAAGCGCCTTATCGACATCATAGCATAAAACCGGATGGGGGTGATACTTCGCGGAACGCAAAGAGCTGAACGGGCATCAAAAAGGGCCCTGAGGCCCTTTCTCAGGAGACGCGGAGGACGATTGGGGACTGCGTCCCCAAACCCCGCCCGGGGAGTTCCTCCCCGGACCCCGGAATCATTGATGTTTTGAATGTATTGGTTTTTGTTTCGTACAGGCGGTTCGATTTTGCTCTTTGGTAAAGATTCCGGGTCAAGGGACGAAGTCCCTTGCCTGGGGGACCGGGGGATGGAATCCCCTGGCTCTCTCCCATCCCGATATGCCGTCCGTATTACCGAAGCGCTTCCTCGATCGCAAGCAGCGTATCCTCCTCCAGCACAAGGCCGGACGCGCCGGCGTTCTCCCGGATCTGCTCCGGCCGGCTGGCGCCCACCAGCGCGCTGGATATGTTGTACAGGCGCAGGATCCAGGCCAGGGCCATGCGGGA
>CAZVSG010000091.1:0-8789 GCA_964629345.1 uncultured Christensenella sp.
TTTCAAGGTCCCCGCTCCCCCCGTTTGGGGTGCCCGATGAATATACCACATCCCCTCAAACTCAGTCAAGCACTAAAATCGGGAATTTTTCATTTTTGTCAGGCCCCCGCAAAAGGCGTCCGGCAGCTCCTTTTCCGGCGCATTTCTACCGGGCGCGGCAGCGCGGAATGATTAAGGAGGGCGCTGAAATGGTATATAGAACATGAGATCAATTGCCCGAAGGGCAGGAAGGGACATCATGAAGATCAAAGAAATCATTGGCCGCCAGATCCTGGACAGCCGCGGCTTTCCGACCGCCGAGGCCGTCGTCACCCTGGACAGCGGCGTGACCGGCGTTGCAGCGGTCCCCAGCGGGGCGTCGACCGGCCTGTTTGAGGCCCATGAACTGCGCGACGGCGACAAGAGCCATTTTGGCGGCAAGGGGGTCACCAAGGCTGTCAGTCACATCAATCACGAGATCGCAAAGGAGCTGGCGGGCCGGGACTGGAAGAACCAGGAAGAGCTTGACGCAGCGATGATCAGGCTGGACGGCACCGCCAACAAGACCAAATTAGGCGCCAACGCCATCCTGGCTGTCAGCCTGGCCTATGCCAAGGCAGCCGCGCTCAGCGGGGAGAAGAGCCTGTTCCGCCACCTGGGCGGAGAGAAGGCCGTGACGCTGCCCGTCCCGATGCTGAACATCCTCAACGGCGGCGCGCACGCGGCCAACAATCTGGACGTGCAGGAGTTCATGGTGATGCCTGTGGGTGCTTCGACCTTTGACGAGGGCCTGCGCTGGGGCGCGGAGGTGTACCAGACGCTCAGGGCGCTGCTGAAAAGCAAAGGCCTGGCCACCGCGGTGGGCGACGAAGGCGGCTTCGCGCCGAATCTTACGAGCGAGCGGGAGACGCTGGACCTGATCCTGGAAGCCATCCGCAAAGCCGGGTACGAGCCGGGCCGCGACATCGCCCTGGCCATCGACGCCGCCGCCAGCGAATGGAAGGCGGAGGGCGGCTACCGCCTGCCCAAGACCGGCCTGCGGTTCACCACGGATGAACTGATCGATTTCTGGGCAAAGCTGATCGAAGACTATCCCATCGTCTCCCTGGAGGATCCGCTGGACGAGGAGGACTGGGAGGGCTGGGTCAAGCTCACCAAGCGCATCGGAAAACAAGTCCAGATCGTGGGCGACGACCTCTTTGTCACCAACGTCAGCCGACTTGAGCGGGGGATCAGGGAAAGGGCCGCCAACGCCATCCTGATCAAACTCAACCAGATCGGTTCGCTGACGGAGACGCTGGCCGCCATCCGCCTGGCGCATAAGAACGGATACAAAACCGTCATCTCCCACCGTTCAGGCGAAACGGAGGATGTCACCATCGCCGACCTGGCCGTCGCCGTAAACGCCGGGCAGATCAAGACCGGCGCCCCCTGCCGCAGCGAGCGCGTGGCCAAGTACAACCAGCTGCTGCGCATCCAGGAGGAGCTGGGAACAAAGGCCGTATATCCGGGCAAGGACGCGTTCAGAAGATAGGAGCGGGAAGGGTCGGGGGACGATTTGCAGGGGAAACGATTCGGGGGCTTTCTTTCAAGAAAGCCCCCGAAGAACTTTAACATCTATCCATATACTTTAAGGGTTATGGGGAACGTTTGGGCAAAGGGTTCCCCATTTTCCTTGAACCGTCATGCAGTCTGTGTTCAGCGAGTCTTCCCCACCGGCGCCAGGTAGAGGATGAACTCCTCCTCGCCGTCCAGATGGAACAGCGCGTCCGCCGCCGCCTGGTCGTAGCCGGCGACGGCGCAGGTGCCGCAGCCGATGGCGCCCGCGGCCAGATAGAGGTTCTGGCAGATGTGCCCCGCGTCCAGCACGATCACCTTGTGGGACGCTTCCGCGTACCGCCACTCTGTGCGGTATGGGATGCAGGCCCAGAAGAAGACGGCCGGCGCCTGGACCACATGAGCCCGGTCCTTCACCGCTTTCCCGATCCGGCCGGACAGGTCGTCCGGGCAGCCCAGGAACAGCAGGGCATGATTCAGGGGCAGATAGCGCCACAGGCCCGGCTGAAGGTCGCTCCCCCCCGTCCGGGACAGAGCCGGCCGTGTCAGCGCCAGGTAGGTCTCCGTGCTGTGACGGTTGCCGGCGGAGGGCACTGTGCGGGAAACCCGTCCCGGGGTCGCCTGGCGCACCCCCTGGGTCGCCCAGAGCAGGAAGGAGATCTCCTCAGCGCTCAGCGGCGTCTCCAGGTATTTCCGCTCGCTTTTCCGCTCCCCGATGATGCTGTCCAGCGTGCCCTCCGGGCACACGGTTCCCCGCCACTCGGGCAGCCCGACGGGCGTTTCCCCCTCCGGCACAGGCTTTTGAACCGGCGGCATCGGGACGCCCCGCGCCTGGTCCGTCGCGCTGAAGTCTGTCAGGCTTCGGATCGTGTCCTTCAGGTATCCTCTCAGTGCCTTCATTTTCTCCTGTTGATCCATCTGTGTCTCCTTTCACTGAATACTGCAGTCCTTCGAATGGACAGGGCATTGACCCGCGAATTGGGCAGCAGGCTGTCCTGCCGTCAGTGCCCCTTTTTCCAGATCGCCGGGTGGAACAGCGCCAGCAGCGGGATGAACTCCAGCCTGCCCGCCAGCATCAGGAAGGTGAGCAATACCTTCACGTGAGGTGAGAACACATCAAAGTTGCCGACCGGCCCGACAAGCCCGAGGCCTGGGCCGATATTGGAAAGGCAGGAGGCCGCGGCGGAGAAGCAGGTCACAAAGTCATGACCGTCCGTTGAAGCGACCATGGTCCCCACCAGCAGGAAAGTTATATAGATAAAGAAGAAGACAAGAACGCTCCTGAGTGTGTCTTCCCCCACCGTCTTTCTGTCCAGGGTGATGAGGCGGACCTTGCGCGGAGAGACCGACTGCCCCACTTCACGCAGGGAGGCCTTTCCCAGCAGGATGACGCGGACCACCTTGATACCCCCGGCAGTGGATCCGGCGCAAGCCCCCACAAGCATCAGCAGAAGCAGGAGGATGTGGGAAAACTGCGGCCAGAGGACGAAGTCCGCCGTCGCATACCCGGTGGTGGACATGATGGAGGACACGTGGAAGCCGGAATAGCGCATCGCGGTAAGAAAATTGCCGTAGCGGGGCAATACGTTCAACGCGATGAGCAGCATGGATCCTATGGCCAGCAGCCAATAGGCGCGCACCTCCTCGCTGCGGAAGGCTTTGAGCCCATCTCCCCTGAGCAAGCGGAAGTACACCGTGAAATTCATGCCGAACAGCAGCATGAACACCATGATGATCATCTCGGCCCAGACATTGCCGTACGCCCCGACGGAGAGGTTGCGGTTGGAGAACCCTCCCGTCCCCGCCGTTCCCATCGCATGGAGCAGGGAGTCAAACAAAGGCATGCCGGAGAGGAGGAGCAGCGCGATCAGGACGAGGGTCATCACGGTATAGATCGCGTACATCAGCCTGGCATTATCCGTCATCCGGGGCATCAGCTTGCTGAAAGTCGGCCCGGGGCTTTCCGCCCTGGCCAGCATCGATCCCCTGCCGCTGATTTTGGGCATCACCGCCAGGGTCAGGATGAGCACACCCATTCCGCCGACCCAATGGGTGAAAGACCTCCAGAAAAGGATCCCGTGCGGCAGATGCTCTACCTCGGAAAAGATCGAAGCACCGGTGGTCGTGAAGCCTGAGACCGTTTCGAACAGCGCGTCCCAGTAAAATGCGGTGGCGCCGGAGAACATGAAGGGCAGCGCGCCGAAGGCCGACAGGAGCACCCAGGCGAGGCCGACCACGACCAGCCCCTCTTTTGCCCTGACATCCTGGGTGTCCGGTTTTGTCAGCAGCATCGCCGGCAGCCCAACGGCCAGAATGATCGCCATGCTGTACAGGAAGGACGCCGTATCGCTTTCCCTGTAAACCATCGCCACGATAAGGGAAGGGACCATCAGCACCGCTTCCAGGGTGAGCAGTTTCCCGATGACGTTGAAAATCAGCCTGAAACTCATGCTTTGCCGGTTTCCATGACATCCTCCAGCCGCTCAACCCCGCCGCCTTTGATCAGGACGATGACCCGGTCCCCTTCCTGCAGCGCGTCCTGCCCAAAGGGGATAAAAACCTGGCCGGAACGCACGATGACGGCGATCAGGGCGTCCGGCTTGAGCGGCAGTTCCTTCAGCGGGATCCTGATGAAGCTGTCGTCCCTGCGCACGACGAACTCCAGCGCTTCCACCTCGCCGTCAATGATGCGGTACAGCCGTTCAATGGCCGCCACGGCATCCGCGGCGCCACGGGCGCGCACGGTGCGCAGGATGGCGTTGCCGGTCGCCTGCTTGGTGCTGACCGCGCTGTCAAGCCCGATGGCGCCCAGCAGCTCGAGGTAGTTGTCCCGGTTGCTCTTGACGATCACCTTGCGCACGCCCAGATGCCTGGCATAAAGCCCGGCCATGATGTTCTCCTCATCCAGCCCGCTGAGGGTGACGAAGGCGTCAAAGTTCTCAAGCCCTTCGCTGATCAGCAGTTCCTGATCCGTGCCGTCCCCGAGGATGACGTTGGCACCGGGCAGCATTTCGGAGAACTGCCTGGCTTTCTCCTCATCCAGCTCGATGACGGAGACTTCCATGTTCATCTGCAGCAGCATCTCGCACAGGTAATAGGCGATGCGGCTGGCGCCCATGATCATCACGCTGCGGATCCCGGATACGTTCTTGCCGATGGCCTTGAAAAACGCCGTGATGGTCAGGATGTCGGAGGCCACGAACACCCTGTCCCCCTCCTGAAGCACGAAATCTCCCTTGGGGATCACAGCCTCGTTCCCCCGCTGCACCGCGCAGAACAGCACGCGGGGCAGGTTCGGCTTTTCGGTATACAGATCCTTGAGCGCTGTTCCGGCCAGGCCGCATTCCTTCTCCAGGCGAAAATCCATCAGCTCCACCCGCCCGCGGGCGAAGGTCTCGATGTTGCCGGAAAAAGGATAGCGGAGAATGCGGCTGATCTCCTGCGCGGTGATGCGTTCAGGGTTGATGATGTAGTCAATGAGCAGTTCCTTCATCAGGAAGGGAAGGCTCTTGTTGTACTCGGGATCCCTGATGCGCGCGATGGTATATTTCGCGCCCAGGCGCTTGGCCGTGAGGCAGGCAAGCATGTTGATCTCATCCGAGACCGTCACCGCAATCACAATATCCGCGCTCTGGGCGCCTGCCTCCGTCAGGGTATCCGCGTTCACGCCGTTCCCCTTGACGGTCATCGCGTCAAGCGTGTTCACGCTGCGCTCCAGCGCGGCCTCGCTGCGGTCGACGATGGTGATCCCGTGCCCTTCCTCGATCAGCCGCTCCGCAAGGGAATGGCCGACCTTGCCGTCGCCGATGATGATGATGCGCATGCTGTCTCCTTTATCCCTCAATCCACCCGGCCATTATAATCCCGGGGAAAGGGTTTGAAAAGACCGGCCGGGAGAGGGCCTGGCCCTTCCGGAAACCCCGCTTGCCGGGATCCTTCAGGGCGCTTCCAAAGCGCACCCGTTGAAGGCCGCCAGCCGGGCAAGGGCGTCGTTCACAGCCTGCTGTGCCGCCTGGCCCGGCGTCCGCCCCTCTTCCCACCACAGGCCCCTGATGCGCAGTATGCCGGCGCGCCTGTCGCAGACCGGCTCGATCCGGCCGATGAAAGCATCCCCGTACAGAATGGGCAGCACGTAGCTGCCGTACCGGCGCTTCTCCTTTGGGGTATAAACCTCCCAGGTGTATTGGAAACGGAACAGGGCGGCGATCAGCTTCCTGTCCCAGATCAGGCTGTCAAGCGGGGCGATGAAGCTGCAGCGGGGCGGCGGATCCTCCACTCCGAGGGCTTTCTCCATCGTCGGGGCGTCCGATGCGGCCATCCACAGCGTCTCGCCGACGCCCTCCGCCTGAACCGGCAGGATCAGACGCTGCGCCTGAAGCCTTTCAAACACGCGCCCGCGCGCGGCCGCCTTGAAATCCGGGATGCCCAGCCAGGCGTCAGAGGCGCGGTTCCACATCAGCCCGACCGCCCGGATGCGGCGCAGGGCCCTGAAACACTGATGGTCCAGATCATCCGGCAGCGGTTCGGGCATGTTCAGCAGCGCTTCCGGAAGGCACCTTTCCGCCAGGTCATAGGTCTTGATGTTGCCTTTCTTGTGATGGATGACCAGTTCGCCGGAAAAGTACAGCTGCTCCAGCACCGCGCGCGCGAGCGTGGTCCTGCTCCAGTACCAGTCCACCTTTTCCGGGAGCCCGAGCTGCGATGAGTCCTGCGGACCGTCCAGCCGGATCTTCTGAAGCACTCTCCCGCGCACCCGGGTGATCTGTTCAAAACTTCGGCTGTCCAAGGCGTAGCGTTCCCTTGCCCTGCGGAAATACGGCCATTCCTCGCTTAACAGAATGGCCAGGTTCTTGTCAAAGTAATCCAGCAGCCGCCTGCCCCGGTACAGCAGATCCTCGAGCATTTCAGCGCGGTAATCCGGCACGCGCGCCAGGAACACAAGCTCCGGGCTGCGCCCGCAGACGTCCACAGGGTCAAACTGCACGCAGCCCGCCTGACGGACAAAGGCCATCACGCCCTCGGAACCGGAAAAACGCGCCTCGCCCAGCAGCCCATGGTGATAAAGCAGAAACCGCCGCGCCATATCCCGGCTGAGCTTTATCATACCGTCCACCTCCCAAAAACCGTTGTCCGCATGTCGGAATCTTAACATGAAGCACGGTGAAAACACAAAACACATTGTCATTTGACGCATGTTTGGCTATAATGGCCTTGCGTGAAGAATCAAGGAGGGAACGATGTACAAACTGCTGCTGGTCACCAGGGATGCACAAATCAGGGAATCGTTTTCCGGCATTCAGGATTTGCACAGGCAGATGTTTGAACCGATCACCATCCTGGACAACGCGAAGGACGCAGCAGCGATGCTTAAAAAGGGCGGGACCGACGCCGTGGGATTCGCGCTGGATGAACCGGAGCAGCGCCTGCTGATGGAGCAGATCCTCAAGGATCACCCCTCCATCCCCATCTTCTCGCCCCGCCGCCGCGGCGAGGAGCTGCGCGCCGAGCTGGCCCTGACGCGCGAGTACCTGGATCAGCTGCATGCGGATTACAGCGATTATGAGAACGACGCGGATATGACCCTCGCGCGGCTGCGGAACGAGCTGGTCCACAAACTGCTGGAAGAGAAGATCCTGTCCCGTGAGGAGCTGAAAAGCAGGCTGCTGCTGTCGCGTTCCCCGCTGTCGGACGGCAGTCCCTGCTTCCTGTTTGAATTCGATCTGCCGGACGGGCCCCAATACCTGCAGTCCCGCTGGCATCACGGCTTTGAACGGCTGGATCTGGCCCTGCATGCGAACTTCTTCGGGCGGATCCAGGGGCCGCTGTACTGCGGTTCGGCGCTGCTGAGCGGTCAAACCCTGCGCGTTATCGCCTGCGCTGCCGGGAAACTCAGCGAGAGGGAGGTGGATCTGTTCAGCCAGAGGGTGCAGGAACAGGTGCTTTCAACCGCGCACCAGATCAAGGATTATATGGACCTGGAACTGGTCTGCACCAGCTTCCGCGTAACGGACAGCCTCTCCGCCCTGATCCCGCCCACAGGATCCTGAAAACATGGGCCCAAAAGGCTTTCATCGGTAAATACGCACACCGGAACGCACCACATAAAAAGGAGGTCACCCATGAGTTTCTTCAAGAAGGTCATCAACAGCCAGCTGATCGACGTCATCGAATGGACCGACTCCAGCAGCAACACCATGGTGCACCGTTATGAGTCCCAGGGCAAGGAGATCATGATGGGCGCACAGCTCACTGTACGGGAGAGCCAGGTCGCCGTTTTTGTCAACGAAGGAAAGATCGCGGATGTATTCCAGCCCGGCCGATATGAGCTGAGCACGCAGAACATGCCCATCATGACCGCGCTGAAGAGCTGGAAGTACGGCTTCAAGTCCCCCTTCCAGGCCGAGGTCTACTTCGTGAACACCAAGCAGTTCCTGGACTGCAAGTGGGGCACCAGCAACCCCGTGATGATGCGGGACGCGGAATTCGGCATGGTCCGCCTGCGCGCCTTTGGCATCTACTCCTTCCGTGTGACGGATCCCGTCGCCTTCCTCAAGGAAGTTTTCGGGACCAATGAGCTGATGACCGTCGAGGGCGTGGACGGACAGATCAAGCGCACCGTCGTGTCCGCGCTGTCTGACATCATCGCCCAGAGCAAGATCCCCGCGCTGGACCTTGCCGCCAACTATGAAGAGCTGGGGCAGTTCGCGCTCAACGCGCTGGCCCCGCGGTTTTCCGGCCTGGGCCTGAAACTGGAGACCTTCGTGGTGGAGAACATCAGCCTGCCCCAGGAGGTCGAGCAGGCAATGGACCGGCGCACCAGCATGGGCGTGGTGGGAGACCTGAACAAATACACCCAGTACCAGGCCGCGGAGGCCATTCGGGACGCTGCCCAGAACGAGGGCGGCGCGGCCGGGATGGGCACGGGGCTGGGCGCCGGCATGGCCATGGGCCAGATGCTCCAGGGCGCCTTCCAGGGAACCCCGCAGCAGCCGGCCGTGAAGACAACCCCCTGCATCGCCTGCGGCAGCGCCATCCCCCAAGGCAGCAAGTTCTGCTCAGAATGCGGCGCAAGCCAGTCGGCTTCCGCCTGCAAGGACTGCGGCAAGCAGCTTGCCCCAGGCGCGAAGTTCTGCCCGGAGTGCGGCGCGAAACAGTAAAGCCCTCCGGCGGAAGCGGGAAATCGCTTCCGCTTAAAGTGTCGACAAAGTGTCTGCGGACACTTTGTCGTTTTGGAAGAACGGGCATTTTCACTT
>CAZVSG010000092.1:0-8398 GCA_964629345.1 uncultured Christensenella sp.
CTTATCTGAGGCACGACTCTGCTTTCGCGCTCAATGTATATAAGGTACGTCGATTATTTGACAGACGCCGGCGTTTTGTATAATCTGAAGAAAAGAGACACATGAACCTTTCAGTGAGCTTGATTTTTTACACATTCATAACCAGGGAGGAGATCGACCTTGCAGGCTGAAGCTTATCTTACCTTTGGTACGAGGCTGAGAGAAATTCTTGCCGCCAGACAGTGTTCCGCCGCTCAGCTTACCCTCAGAATGGGCATCAGGAGCCAGACGACGGTGTCCAGGATCCTCAACGGACAGTCCACCTATAAAGCTGCGAAGGATTTCTACCGGAAACTCCTCCTCACCAATTTTCTTCAGCTTACCCGGGAAGAGATGGACGTCCTTGAACAGTCGCTGGAAATCAGCCGCATCGGAACTGATGCCTTCCTCTCACTGAGGAAACTGAAAAATCTGCTCCTGACCCAGCGCCCGTCGCTGTCCGATGACATGCCGCTGATCCCCTTTAATGCAGCATGGCAGCCCGACTCCCTGCAGAAACTGCTGCAGACGATCAAGGGTTCGGGAAGTATCCGCGGAATCCTTTTCAATTGCTGCGGGTCCGAGGCCCTTGTCACTTTCCTGAGCGAATTGCTCAACAGCGATAACGCGGAGCGAGTCGAGATCCATCATTATTTTGAGATCGGGAACAACGCGACAGAAGCGACGGATGCTTTGCTTTGCCTCACGCGGCTGGCACATTTCCGCGGATACAGCGCTTATTGCCGGGTACTCTCAAATGACGGCCGCACGAGTGGCTTTCCCCTGTACAAAAACCTGCTGCGCCTATGGGTGGGCCGAGAGGACGGCGGGGAAGACCTTTACAGCCTTTTTCTTCCGGATGATGAGAGGATCTATGCGAACATCTACAGGAATGCCAGTATCTTGTTTGATGAGTTCCTCAAGACCGCCCGGATCCATTCTGCGGAGTACATATCAGTAAAAAAGCCGGATTATGATGAAAATCAGAAGGAAGAGGGCCTTCTTCAACTCTCAAGGCGAATGTTGTTCCTGGAAAAGGACAGGATCCTGCGCCAGGTTCAGCATTCCATCCGAGTCAACTGGATCCCTCCCGACATTTTTTCCGCTTTTGTTCAAAACGCTGCTGAAGCCCTCGGATTTGACCCCAACGGCGAACTTGCCAGGGAACATCTCCGGGTCCAGGCCGAACGGTTTGACAATGCGTTCAGGAAAAAGAAGCCGTCCTTCATACTGCTGGAAAAAGGCGCACTTAGATGTTTTGCCGAAACCGGCATGATCGAGGGTCTCGCACCCGGCGTTCCGCCCCTGTCAGCTGCGCAGCGCGAAAGGGTGCTTGATCATCTGCTTGACGCAGCGAAAAACAACGTACATGTCCACCTGTCCGTATCCAGGGAGGAAACCCTCATCCGGCACCTCGACATTCTTTGCATCGACGGGCTGGGCGTCTGCATTTTTGATGTGGGCGTTGATTATTCCTTCCCGCACAAGAGTTTTGAAGCACTGCTCCCCGTCGCGGTTCTGGCTGATGTCTTTGCCCGGTTCTTTGACGGGGAACTGCTGGCTGAGCAAGCTCTGTCTGATGAAGAGAGCATCGGTTTTCTTGCTTCCCTGAAGCATCAGATCAGGAAGCAGGAAGCAGCTGAAGCGCAGCATCGTGAAATGCCGCGTTGATTCGATCTTTCCCGAAGATTTTCGCCGGTCACTCCCCATGTGTGATGATTTGTTTCACGGCTCGTTGCTAAACGTCCCTATTCAAAGTTATACCCGGTCAGGATCTTTTCCCGGCCGTCCGTGATGTCCCGGTAATACTCATACCAGCTCAGGGCCAGGAAGGACCCGGCCACGTTGCAGACTTTCGGGAATCCCAGCTGCATGAGGGCGCGGGCGGCGTTGTAGCTGCGCTGCCCCGTCCTGCAGTGGACGTAGACGGACCGGTCCCGTGGGATCTCCCCCAGCCGCCCGCGGAGTTCACCCAGCGGGATGTTGACAGCACCTTTGACGTGGCCCGCGGCGAACTCCTCCGCTTCCCGCACATCAAGGAAGTATTCCCCGCGCTCAAGCAGGCTGCGCACCTGGGTGAAGGCGACCTGCCGGACCAGCCCGTCCTCCTGGTCGCAGGCGGCCATCGCCGCCAGGTTCACCACGTCCCGGGCGGTGCCGAAAGCCGGGGCGTAGCACAGCTCCAGGTCCTTCAGGTCCCTGATGCCGGCCCGGAAGCGAAGCGCGGTTGACACCACGTCGATGCGCTTGTCCACGTTTCCCCGGCCGACCGCCTGCGCGCCCAGCACGAGGCCGCTGCCCTTCTCATACAGAAGTTTGAAGAACATCGGCGCGGCGCCCGGCATGATCCCGACCCGGTCGGAGGGGATCACAAAGGAGACCCCGTAATCCAGCCCCTCCTCCCGGCACTGCCGCTCGTTCATGCCGGTGGAGGCGGCGGCCAGGCCGAACACCCGGATGACCGCGCTGCCCAGGACGCCGGGCAGGGCGTCAGGGATGCCGTACGCGTCATTCGCCGCCCGCCGCGCCTGACGCAGGGCGGGCCCGGCCAGCGCAAGCTTTGATGGCTTCCCGGTCTGGAAACGGCGGACTTCGACCGCGTCGCCCACGGCATAGATGTGCGGGTCCGACGTGCGCATCCGCTCATCCACCAGGATGGCGCCGGTCATGCCGATCTCCAGCCCCGCTTCCCTTGCAAGCCCGGTCTCCGGCTTCACGCCGATGGCCATGATGACTGCCTCCGCCGGTATCTGCCTTCCGGAGGAAAGGGTGACTGCATCCTCATGGATGCTGAAAATGCCATCACCCAGGATCAGCTGAACCCCATGGTCAATGATCTCCTTATGCAGCAGCTGGGCCATGTCCTCGTCAAAGGGGAGCATCACCTGCGGCGCCATATCGATCATACTGACGTGATGCCCTGCCGCGCGCAGGTTCTCCATGACCTCAAGGCCGATGAAGCCGCCGCCGATGACGGCCGTCCGGCGTACGCCTTTGCCGCTCAGCCAGGCGTGAATCCGCTCCACGTCCTCCACACTGCGCACAGAGAACACATGGGGCAGGGTGATCCCGGGGAGGACAGCGGGCAGGATGGGGCTGGCCCCGGGGGAGAGGAAGAGGGTGTCATAGGGCATTTCCGTCTCGACCCCCGACAGGAGATCGCGCACCAGCACCGTCTTCCTTTCCCGGTCGATCCTCAGCGCCTCGTGCCGCGTCAGCGCACGGACACGGTAGCGTTCCCGGAAGGTTTCCGGGCTGACCAGCTTCAGCTCTTCGCTGCTTCCGATCTCTCCCCCCAGAAAATAGGGCAGGGCGCAGTTGGAGAAGGACACGTCACGCCCGCGCTCCAGCATGGTGATGTCCGCGCCCTCGTCCAGCCTGCGCAGCCGCGCGGCAATGGAAGCGCCGCCCGCGACGCCTCCGATGATCAGGTGTTTTCTTGGCATAGGTTCTCCATTCGTCAGGTCTGCTTTTCCGGACTGATCTCAACCGTCAGCTCCTGGCCGCGCAGCTGCTCCAGCATCTTCGGGCTGAGCCTGACCTCCGCCATCTCCCCCGGGGTGAGGATCAGGCAGCGCTGGCTGAGCAGAACCCCCTTCCCGGTGCGGAGCGTGACATAATGGTTCTGGTAGACGCGGTCAGGGCGGAACATCAGTTCCATGCCTTCCGTCATCTCCCCCCTGGGCAGTTCCAGCCGCTGGGGCACACTGCCCCGCACGCCCTGCCCATCCCTGACCTCCACCCTGTCGAAAGCCTGCCTTCCCTCCATCAGCAGGGAGGCCGCCGCTCGGCCTGCCTGCATGCTTTCCCGGCTGACATAGTCCACCAGGTCATGGACGTGCAGCACGTTGCCGCAGGAGAAAATACCCGGGACGCTGGTTTCAAAACGGGAAGTGACGACAGGGCCGGAAGTGACGGGCGACAGTTTCACCCCCGCCGTGAGGGACAGCTCATTCTCCGGGATCAGGCCGACGGAAAGCAGCAGAGTGTCGCAGCTGAATTGTTTTTCCGTGCCGGGGATCACCTGCCTGGCCTCATCGACCCGGGCGATGGTGACGCCCTCCAGCCGCTTGCGCCCCCTGATGTCCACCACCGTGTGGGACAGCAGCAGCGGGATGTCATAATCCTGCAGGCACTGCACGATGTTCCGGTTCAGCCCGCTGGAATAGGGCATCAGCTCGACGCAGCAGAGCACCCTGGCCCCCTGCAGCGTCATGCGCCGCGCCATGATCAGCCCGATGTCGCCGCTGCCCAGGATCACCACGCGGCGGCCGGGCATGAAGCCCGCCATATTGACCAGTTTCTGCGCCGTGCCCGCGCTGAAGATCCCAGAAGGCCGCGTACCCGGGATCGCCAGGGCGCCGCGCGGGCGTTCCCTGCAGCCCATGGCCAGGATGACCGCTTTCGCCTGGAAGACCTCGACCCCCCGCTCATGGCTGACGGCGGTGACCTGTCTGCCGCGCGAGACGGAGAGGACCGTCGTCCCGCAGAGCACGGGGATGTTCAGGTCCCGCGCCTCCCGGATATCCCTCTGGGCATACTCCGGGCCGGTGAGCTCTTCCTTGAAACGGTGCAGGCCGAAGCCGTTATGGATGCACTGGTTGAGGATGCCGCCGGGCGCATCCTCCCGCTCCAGCACCACAAGATCCATCACGCCGGCGCGCTTGGCGGCGATCGCCGCCGCGAGACCCGCCGGGCCGGCCCCGATAATGAGGAGATCGACCGGGATGCGTTTTTCACTCATCGCCTTCATCTCCCCTGATCCTTTCACCCAGGATCCAGCTGCCGCCGCCGGATTTCGTGACCTCATTCAGATCGCATCCCAGCTCCTCCGCCAGGATCTGCATCACGCGGGTAGAGCAGAACCCGCCCTGGCAGCGCCCCATCCCCGCGCGTGTCCTCCGTTTGACCCCGTCAAGGCTGCGCGCCCCCACCGGGCGGCGGATCGCCCGCCGCACCTCGGCCTCGGTCACCTGCTCGCAGCGGCATACGATCCTGCCGTAATCCGGGTCGCGTTCATAGGCCCGGCGGCGCTCCTGCTCATTCATGCCGGCGAAAGGCCTGTCCTGCGGGACAGGTTCGGTATAGGAAAGATTCCTGCCCAGCTTGAGATGCCAGGCGACCCAGTCCCCCAGTTCCTGCCCGATGGCGGGGGCGGCGGACAGTCCGGGGCTTTCAATGCCGATGGCCTCAAAGGCACCGGGCATCGCCCCCTGCACCTCCCCAATGATGAAATCCCCTCCCTGTTCATGGGCGCGGATGCCGGAGAAGGTGGTGATCACGCTGCGAAGGTCCGCATCAGGATAGGTGAGGCGCACCTTGTCCATCACTTCCTTAAGCCCCTCCCGCGTCGTCGCGGTGTCATCCCCGTCGGTGATATCCTCTGCCGTCGGACCCAGCAGCAGGTTGCCGTGCGTGGTCGGGCTGACCAGCACCCCCTTGCCCATGCTGGTAGGCACCTGGAACATCGTGCGCTTGAATGTCAGCGGCAGCGTGTGGTCTGTCAGGTAATACTGACCGCGCCGCGGAACGATCGCGACCTTCCTGCCGGAGATCCCGTTGTGCAGGGTGTCCGCGCCGACGCCCGCGCAGTTGATCACGCAGCGGGAGAAAAAAACGCCTCTGTCAGTGGTGATCCTCCAGGTCCCTTCCTCATTGGACAGGCCGAGGGCCTGTGTATCCAGGAGGAACTCCACCCCGTTCTCACAGGCGGTATCCGCCAGGGCATGGGTCAGCTCATAGGGGCTGACAAGGCCGGAGGAGGGAACCAGCAGCGCCATGAACACGTCCGGGTTCACATGAGGTTCCATCCGGAGGATCTCTTCCCGGATGATCAGCCGCAATCCTTCGACTCCGTTTCTGACGCCGTTCTCAAGCAGCGCTTCAAGCGCCTTCCGGTCGTTTTCCTGAAAACCAAGCACCATGGCGCCAGGCATGCCGAAGGGGACGCCCAGGAGGTCACACAGCTTCCGCATCATCCCGGCGCCCTTGACGTTCAGCCTTGCCTTTTCGCTGCCGACCTTCGCGTCATAGCCCGCGTGCACGATGCCGCTGTTGGCCTTGCTTGCGCCTTCGCCGACGTCCGACGCCCTTTCCATGACCGCGAAGCGCCCGGCGTATTCGCTCAGCCGCTGCGCGACGGCACAGCCGACGACCCCCCCGCCGATGATGACCGCGTCGTACATCCGCAAACCCCTCTGCACTTATGTTTTTCAGCTTCAAGCTGCATGCGGAATTATAGCACAGGCACCAAAGACAAGTCCATGTTGGGGCCAAGGATATGCGCATGCCGCCCCATTTCATGCTGTTTGCCAGGGGCTCGGCGACGCGACGACTTAACAATTCCGTAAAAAAGACTTGACATTGTAATAATTGTGTAATATATTTTCTCCAAGACCGGACCTTCGACCCACGCAAGTCAAGGAGGAAGCCATGCAAAACCCCTTGCGGCGCACCGCTGCAGTGCTGATAACGATCCTCTCCCTCACAGGGCTGTTCGCTTCCTCGGCAAAGGCGGCCAGCTATACAGGCAGCGTGAACACCGACAAGGTGTTCCTTCGCATGAAGGCAAACACCTCAGGCAGTTATTACGACCTGCTCAAAAAGGGCGAGAAGGTCGAGCTGCTCGGTGTCAGCGGGGATTTCTTCAAGGTCAGGTTCAGGACCTTCACCGGCTATGTCATGCGCAAGTATCTCAACGTGCCTTCCGCCGCGCTGAAGGAATTCGGCGCGGAGGCAAAGCCCGCCAGCAAGTACGCCGCGGTCAGGACCATCAAGGACCTGGGCAAAGCGCCTTCGGCGACCCGCAGAGGATCATCGGGGGACGCCGTGGAAAAGCTGCAGCGCGCGCTGCAGATCAAGGGCTATTTCAAGGGCACCGTGGACGGGAAGTACGGCGAGATCACGGCGCAGGCCGTGAGAAAATTCCAGCAGGCCGTGAAACTCAGCGTGAGCGGGACGGCGGACAGCGCGACCGTCGCCAAGCTGTTCGGGACCGGGGAAACAGCTGTCAAGGACGACCCGGGCATGGCCGGGATCAAAAGCATTTCGCAGATCACCGTGCCCAACACCTCCTCGCCCGGCTCTTCCGGCAAACACGTCAAAGCCCTCCAGCAGGCGCTGAAATTGAAAGGCTACTACAAGGGCCTGGTCGACTCCGGTTACGGCAAGGGGACGCAGGACGCCGTAAAGCGCTACCAGCAGGCGGTGGGGCTGTCCGCCGACGGCATCGCGGGGTTCTCGACCATCCGGAAGCTCTTCGGCAGGAACGCAGCCAACTATACCATCCCCACCGAGAAGCTGGACTGGTTCAACGGCGGCAAGAACGTGATCCCGCAATGGGCCAGCTTTACCATCAAGGACGTTTCAACGGGCAAGACGTTCAGCGCCAGGCGGTGGAGCGGCTACAACCACCTGGACGCGGAACCGCTCAGCAAAGAGGACGCGAAAACGATGAAGGAGATCTCCGGCGGCTCCTTCTCTTGGGCGCGCCGGGCAGTGCTGGTCAAGTACAACGGGCACGTCTACGCGGCCTCCATCAATACCATGCCCCACGAAGAGGACACCATTCCCGGCAACACCTTTGAAGGCCATTTCTGCGTGCATTTTTACAAGTCAAAGACCCATGGGACCAGCCAGGTCGACGCCGCCCATCAGAACGCGGTTGCCCGGGCGATGAAATCGAGCTGGTAAAGCCCGGTCAGGCGTTCCCTCGGCTCCGGCAAATCGGCCGGAGCCGTTTTTATAAGGAGCATAAGGATCAAGCCCGTGCATTGAAATGCTTTTCCTTAACACGAATACAAGGGTGTGGGCATCACCCGCACGAGGACCCTGTACACGGGAAAACTGCTCTCAAAGAGACATACGACTTTCACTTCGCCCCTGAGCATGGGCCAGTGCATCCATTATGCCTTGTCTCGCCCGGCGGCGGCCAGCGTGATGCCGGGGCATCAAAGCGACGGGGAAATTGAAGAAGCCTGCCGCTGCCTTACAATGGAGGAGAGCGGGAAAGATGGCGGGCGGGATCGAAAGCCGGCGGCAGCCTGATGGACGGCGCCTGCGTGGACTGCAGCCATTGTCAGCCCTGCCCGGCCGGGTAAGGCTCACGTGCCGCCCAGTGTACGCCGGTACTGCGCCTCCCTCAAAGCCGGCGGAAGCGGCTGCATCTCCTGCGGCAGCTGCGAGGACCGCTGCCCCTTCCATGTCCAGGTGATCCGGAACATGGCCGAGGCCGCTGAACTGTTTGGTTCCTGATCAGCGCCGCAGCCTGTTTTGCCGCGCGCGCAATAGAAAATAAGCAAGTCATTCGATATTCCGCAGGAAATTGCCGCGGTGCCTCATGTCAAATTGAGCGCGAACGGTTCATCCATGCCTCACGTAC
>CAZVSG010000093.1:0-8384 GCA_964629345.1 uncultured Christensenella sp.
GCCCTCCCGCACGGCGGCGATGGCCGGCTTGGCCAGGGGTTCCATCTTCATGAACCACTGCCGGCTGGCGAGCGGCTCCACCACGGTCCCGCAGCGGCAGCAGCTGCCCACGCTGTGCGTGTAGTCCTCCGTCCTGACCAGAAGGCCCTGCGCTTGAAGCAGGGCGAGCACCTTTTTGCGGCATTCCACCGTGCTCAGACCCCTGAACTCCTCTCCGGCGTTCCCGTTCATCGTGCCGTCATCGCTGATCACGGGCAGGATCTGAAGGTCATGGCGCCTGGCGACCTCATAGTCGTTCGGGTCGTGCGCCGGGGTCATCTTGACGGCGCCGGAGCCGAATGCCATGTCCACGTAGCTGTCCGCCACCACCGGGATCTCGCGCCCGGCAAGGGGCAGCAGCACTTTCTTCCCGACCAGGCTTTCGTACCGCGGATCCTCCGGGTTGACCGCCACGCCGGTGTCGCCCAGCATGGTCTCAGGCCTTGTGGTGGCGACAACGAGGCCATCGCCGCCCTCTGCGCCGGGATACCTGATGTGCCAGAGATGGGCTTTCTGCTCCTGGTAATCCACCTCGATATCCGACAGGGCGGTCCTGCACACCGGACACCAGTTGATGATGCGCTCCCCGCGGTAGATCAGGTCCTTCTCATAGAGCCTGACAAACACCTCGGTGACGGCGCGGGAGCAGCCCGGGTCCATCGTGAAGCGCTCCCTGCTCCAGTCGCAGCTCGCGCCAAGGCGCCTTAACTGCCGGGTGATCTGCCCGCCGTATTCCTTTTTCCAGGCCCAGGCGCGCTGCAGGAAGGCCTCGCGGCCGATCCCTTCCTTGCTCAGGCCCTCGGAGCGCATCTGCTCGACGATCTTGACCTCCGTCGCGATGGAGGCGTGGTCGGTCCCGGGGACCCACAGCGCGGCCTCCCCCCGCATCCGGTGGAAGCGGATAAGAACGTCCTGCATCGAAATATCCAGGGCATGGCCCATGTGGAGCTGTCCGGTGATATTGGGCGGGGGCATCACGATGCAGTAGGGCTTTTTCCCCTCCGACCGCTCGGGGGCGAAGGCGCCGGAAGTCTCCCAACTTTCATAGATCCCTGCTTCCATTGTCCGGGGCTGATAGGTTTTTTCCATCCCGATCGCCTTTTTTGACATCTTCCCCTCCAAAATCAAAAAGCCGCCGCATCCTGAAGGACGGGCGACCCGTGGTACCACCTTGCTTCGCGGCGCATGCGCCGCCTCTGTACGCTGTATCGGGCGCACCCGGCGAATCTCTTCACTGCCCTTAAAAGCGACCTTCCGCGCGGTCCCCCGGCGCTCTCCCAGCCACGGAGCGCTTCTCTGAAAGGGTATCCTGACGCGTACTCCTCTTCCTCATCGGGCGTGCCTCCGGAGAAAGGGCGATCCTCAGGCTTTCTTCTTGTCTTCCTGCATGACCAGCACCTGCGTGCCGTCATAGGTGCCGCAGTTTTTGCAGACGTGGTGCGCCAGCTTCATCTCCTTGCATTTGGGGCAGGCGACGATGGCCGGCAGATCCAGCTTGTAGTGCGTCCTGCGTTTGCGGCCGCGGGCACGGGAGACTTTGTATTTTGGCAGTGCCATTTTCTACTCCTCCTGATCCTTGGTCAACAGCTGCTTCAGCGCCAGAAACGGGGACGCGTCTGCAGACGTTTCTTCATTGTTCCTGCCGGATGGATCCTGTTCACCCTGAGCGATCCTGTCACAGCCGGTTTCGCACAGAAAGCGCATGGGCAGTTCCAGGAGCGTCAGGGTCAGCACCATTTGGTTCAGTTCGACGCTGTGCCCTTCATACGTCTGGGGCGCTTCCCAGGGATCCTGCCCGCTGTCTTCCCCGCGCTCCGCGCTGGTGAAGGTCTCCTGGAAGGGAACGTGCACCCGGTACTCCACCGGGCTGAGACAGCGCGCGCAGGCGGCATGCGCCACGGCGCTGAGGCTCCCGGTGATGACCAGCGCATCCTCAGCCATCAGGAACGTCCCGGAGAGAACGGCCGGGGCTGTGAACCGGACGGTTTCGCCCATGATGACCTGGTCGGGAATCCCTTCCCGGTGTTCAAAGGGGATCTCCGTTCCCGGACTGCGCAGCGCAGAAGAAATGTCCAGTTTCATCGCGCTTCCTCCCGGCATGGTGAACAGATGGTATTATACCGGCGCGCCGCGGGCTTGTCAAACGAATTTTTGAACAATCAGCCTTTGCTTCCGGAAACTTCGTTTCCATCCTTCTTGGAAGGGGTGATGATGACGTGCCGGTTGGGCTCCTCCCCCTCAGAGTGGGTCGAAATGCCCGGGCAGGCCTGCAGCGCGCTGTGGAAGATGCGGCGCTCGTAAGGGTTCATCGGCTCCATGCTGACGCTGCGGCCGGTCTTCTTCGCGCGGTTGGCCATCCGGTTGGCCAGGCGGATCAGCGCTTCCTCGCGTTTCTTCCGGTACCCTTCGCTGTCCAGCGTGACGCGGACATATTCCTCCCGTCCGCGGTTCACCTTCAGGCTGGTCAGGTACTGGAGCGCATCCAGCGTTTCGCCGCGGCGGCCGATCAGGATGCCCTGCGCGTCGCCGTCCATCTGAACCAGCACGTTCCCCTCTTCATCCAGTGAAACGGCGACGCTGACCTTGATCCCCATCAGGGCGGTGAGTTCCTGCAGGAAGACCTGCGCGATGCCCTCCGGCGTCTGCGGGTCGGCCTGTACGGCCGCTGCGGGCTCCCTCGGCGGCATCAAGGGTTCCGCTTTGGGCGTCAGAACGGCTTCCAAAGCCGCCTTCTCCCTGGGTTTGCGGGAGCGGGCCGGTTTCCTCTCACTCCCTTTTGCCGGCCCGGCGACCTCCGGCTCGCGCGGTTTTTCAGCCTGCGGCGGCGGGGAGGCGGGCTTTGCCTTTTGGAGCGGCGCCGGCTCCTTTGGGCTGCGCTCCTTCTGAACCTTGGCAGGTGACGGCGGCGCTGCGGGCTTTTCCTGGAAGTTCCTGAGCGAATCCTTGAACACGTCATGCGCGCCGCTGACCGTCTCTTCCTCAAGGCGGGTCAGCCTGACCCTCGCGGTCCGGCTTCCGAACAGGCCGAAAAGCCCTTTTGAGCCTTCCTCAAGGATCTCGACGCTGACCTCTCCGATGGACAGGCCGCTGCTGGCGAGGCCGGATGATATGGCCTCCTCGACCGTGCGTCCGGTTGCTTCGAATTGTTTCATTTTACACTACCCTCCTGGAGCGCATGCTCAGCAGTCAGCTTGTCCTTGCGCTCAAAGTACAGGTTGATGAAATAACTCATCGCAGTGGCGATCAGGTTGCTGGTGACCCAGTAGAGCGCGAAGGCGGCGTTGCTGGTCAGGCAGATGTAGACGGAGAACAGGGGGAAGAAGTATTTCATGAAGTTGCCCATGCCCTTTTGCTGGCCTTCCATGCCGGGCTGCTGGCCGGCGGCCTGGGGGTTGACCTTGGTCATGAGCAGCTGGCTGGCGCCGGCCAGGAGGGGCAGGATGAGCAGTCCGTTGAACTGCGCGTACATCCTCAGCGTGGTGATGATCAGGTTGATGCTCTCGAATCCTTTCATCGGCCCGATCTGGGCGATGTAGGCGGGCATGCTGATCATCGCCTGGGTGATGCCGGGCAGCGCATCCTTGAGGGCCGCGGCGCTTGAGAAATCGA
This sequence comes from uncultured Christensenella sp., assembly GCA_964629345.1. Taxonomy (GTDB): domain Bacteria; phylum Bacillota; class Clostridia; order Christensenellales; family Aristaeellaceae; genus UBA6115. The sequence goes on from CAZVSG010000093.1 coordinate 3,649, forward strand.
GCGTGCCCGCAAACCCCTGGACGTGCTGGGCGATGTTCTGGATGATCAGTTCCTGCTGTCCTCCTGAAAGGCCTGCCCAGATCCCCTGCCAGACGTCCTGCCCGATCATCTGGATCGAGTTGAGGTCCGGCGCCATGGGGGCGAACAGGGAATCCGCCATCCAGATGTTCTTCACCCACAGCCAGCCCTCGAACTGAGGTACTTTCCCTTGCAGGAATTCAAACATCTGTTTTACGATCTCTTCATTGGCAATGGCTCGCATCGCGTTGAACATCGCGAAAAGGATCGGCATCTGGATCAGCAGCGGCAGACAGCCGGAGAGCGGATTGTAGTGCTCCTTGCGCATCAGTTCGGACTGTTTTTGCTGAAGCTTCGCCTTGTCATTGGCGTACTTCTTCTGCAGGGCGTTGATCTGGGGCTGGATCTTCGCCATCCTGCGCATGCCCTTGCGGCTGGAGATGTCCAGCGGCATCAGCACGAAACGGATGAGCAGGGTGAACACCACGATGGACCAGCCGTGGTTCTGGATGATGCCATACAGCCATTGGATGACACCGGTGAGGGCGTTGGTGATCGCTGACACTGAGTTTAGTCCCTCCTTATTACTGCATCGGGCAACTCCGGCACGGGATCATATCCACCCTTGCTGAAAGGATTGCACCGAAGGATTCGTTTCAAGGACATCCATCCGCCCCGCAGAGCGCCGAAGCGGGCGAGCGCGGTCAGGGCATACTGGGAACAGGTCGGCTGATAGCGGCAGGATGCCGACAGGTGCGGACTGATGGCCTTCTGGTAAAAGCGGACCAGCCGTATGAGCAGCCTGTTCACCCTTCAGCCTTCATAAGGCCCAGGCGGATGGCATGCTGCCGCATCTGCATCCAGATGGCCTGATACTCCGCCTCTGCCGCCGCCTGATTCGCGGTGAATACGTAATAGCCGGGCTTGAGGCGGGGGATCAAAAGCCTGAAAGATTCGCGGATCCGGCGTTTCGTCCTGTTCCGAACCACCGCATTGCCCACCTGCCGGCTGACAGAGATGCCGCACTGCAGCCGTCTGGCCTGGACGTAATGCAGCCGCAGCAAAGGACCCGATACATGTCTGCCCTTTCGGTACACATAACGGAACTGGCCGTTCTTCCTGATCCGGTACTCCTGCTGCATCCTTGCCCATTCGCCTCCTGCAAGCAAAAACCGCCCTATGCGCTGCGCATGCCGTGCAACGGGCGGATTTCAGCCTTGCAGAGCGGTCACGGCTTCTATCAGGCGGACAGGACCTTGCGGCCTCTGCGCCTGCGCGCCGCCAGAACGCGGCGGCCGTTCTTGGTGGCCATGCGCTGACGGAATCCGTGCACCTTGCTGCGCTGCCGTTTCTTTGGCTGATAAGTACAGATGTTCATGAGTTTTCATCGCTCCTTCTGTCCAATCGGCAATCCGCGCGGAAACGCAGGTGCTGCCTCGATAACCATCTCACTATAATATGCGTCTTCCCCACTGTCAAGCCCGCAGTTGCGGGACAGGCGGAGAAAATACGGATTCTGCTTGACACCTTGCGGAAAGAGTGCTATTGTTTATGATCGCATCAGTATCGTCACTGTATGTAATGCCTGAGTTGTTTCCTCTAATAGGCACGGGTATAAGGCAGTGGCGGCTGGGCAGCAATGAAGGGGTGATTTGTAAATATGGCTCACGAAGTCCAAATGGGAAAATTGCGCAAGCGCATGAGTTTCTCACGAATCGACGAAGTGCTCGACATGCCGAACCTGATCGAGGTTCAGAAGAACTCCTACAAGAAGTTCCTGGAAGAAGACTTCCGGGAGGTGCTGGCGGACATCTCCCCCATTACAGACTACAGCGAGAACCTGGTGCTCGAGTTTGTTGACTACACGCTCGACAAGACCCCCAAGAACACGGTGGAGCGCTGCAAGGAACGGGACCTGACCTATTCAGCGCCGCTGAAAGTGTTCGTCCGGCTGAAGAACAAGGAAACCGGCGAAATCAAGGAGAGCGAAGTATTCATGGGGGATTTCCCCCTGATGACCGAGCACGGCACCTTCATCATCAACGGCGCGGAACGCGTCATCGTCAGCCAACTGGTTCGCTCCCCCGGCGTCTATTTTACCAAACAGATCGACAAGGCCGGCAAGCAGCTGTTTTCCGGTCAGATCATCCCCAACCGCGGCGCATGGATCGAGTTTGAAACAGACAGCAATGACGGCCTCTGGGTGCGCATCGACCGCGCGCGCAAGCTGCCGGTCACCGTCATCTTAAGGGCCCTCGGCTACGGCACGGACCAGCAGCTCATCGACCTGCTGGGCGAGGATGAGCGGCTGAACACCACCATCATGCACGGCGATGCCAGCATCAAGTCGGAGACCGACGCGCTGCTGGAGATCTACCGCCGCCAGAAGCCCGGCGAGCCCCCGACGGAGGACGGCGCCAGGGTGCTGCTGCACAACCTGTTCTTTGATCCCAAGCGCTATGACCTGATGCGCGTGGGAAGGTATAAATACAACAAGAAGCTCGGCGTCGCGGACAGGATCGCCGGGCAGACCGCCGCGCAGACCATCTCCGATCCGGACACCGGCGAGATCCTGGTCAGGAAGGACAGCCAGATCACGGAGAAACAGGCGATCGCGATCCAGAACGCCGGCGTCAACACCGTTCTGATCAAGACGGAAGATCACATCCACAAGGTCGTCGGCAACAATTTCGCGGACGCCGGCTGCCATCTTCCCTTTGACCCCAGGGAGTGCGGGATCCTCGAGCAGGTCCACCTGCCCACCCTGAAGCACATCATGGCCAACGTGCCCAAAGAGGATCTGAAGCGGGCCGTCAAGGAAAACGCGTCCAACCTGGTGCCCAAGCACATCATCATCGACGACATCATCGCTTCGGTGAGCTATCTCCTGGGTCTCCCGCACGGCATCGGCAGCGTCGACGACATCGACCATCTGGGCAACAGGCGCCTGCGCAGCGTCGGCGAGCTGCTCCAGAACCAGGTGCGCATCGGGATGTCCCGGCTGGAACGCGTGGTGCGCGAGCGCATGGCCGTCCAGGATGCCAATGACGTGCGTCCGGGCGATCTGATCAACATCCGCCCGGTGTCCGCCGCGATCAAGGAATTCTTCGGCTCCTCGCAGCTGTCCCAGTTCATGGACCAGCCCAATCCCCTGGCTGAGCTGACGCATAAGCGCCGCCTTTCCGCCCTGGGCCCCGGCGGGCTGAACCGGGACCGCGCGGGAATGGAAGTGCGCGACGTCCACTACAGCCATTACGCGCGCATCTGCCCGATCGAGACGCCTGAAGGCCCCAACATCGGCCTGATCGGCTCGCTGGCGACCTATGCGCGGATCAACGAATACGGCTTCATTGAAGCCACATACCGGAAGGTCGATCCCAAGACCCACCGCGTCACCGACGAGATCGTTTTCATGACCGCGGATGAGGAGGACAAGTATTACATCGCCCAGGCCCTTGAGCCGATGAACCCGGACGGCAGTTTCGTCAACGAGTACGTCACCGTCCGCTGGCGCGAGGAAGTGCTCCAGGTGCCGCGCGAGAAAGTCGACTACATCGACGTATCCTCCAAGCAACTGGTGTCCGTTGCGACGTCCATGATCCCCTTCCTGGAGAACGACGACGCCAACCGCGCGCTGATGGGTTCCAACATGCAGCGCCAGGCGGTCCCGCTGCTGATGCCGGAAGCACCCATCGTCGGAACAGGCATGGAATACAAGGCCGCGCATGACTCCGGCGTCGTCCTGCTGTCAAAGCATGACGGAACGGTGGACAGCGTATCCTCGGATGAGATCGTCATCAGGGACAGGCAGGGCGAGAAGCACAGCTACCGGCTGATCAAGTTCGCCCGCTCCAACCAGTCCACCTGCATCAACCAGCGTCCCCGTGTGAGCATGGGCGACGGGATCGCAGCGGGCGACCTGCTGGCCGACGGCCCGGCGACAGACCAGGGCGAGATCGCCCTGGGGCGCAACGTCCTCATCGGGTTCATGAGCTGGGAAGGCTACAACTTCGAGGACGCCGTGCTCATCAGCGAGAAGCTGGTCCGCGAGGTCACCCCGAAGGGCGAGACGGATCTGACGGCGGAGGAACGCCTGCTGCGCGCCATTTTCGGCGAGAAAGCCCGCGAGGTGCGCGACACCTCCCTTAAAGTGCCCCACGGCGAATCCGGCATCGTGGTGGACGTCAAGGTGTTCACCCGTGAGAACAAGGACGAGCTGTCCCCGGGCGTCAACCAGATGGTGCGCGTATACATCGCGCAGAAGCGCAAGATCTCCGTCGGCGACAAGATGGCGGGGCGCCACGGCAACAAGGGCGTCGTATCGCGCATCCTGCCGGAGGCGGACATGCCCTTCCTGCCCGACGGAACGCCGCTGGACATCGTGCTCAACCCCCTCGGCGTCCCCTCCCGCATGAACCTTGGCCAGGTGCTGGAAGTGCATCTGGGCATGGCTGCCAGAAAACTCGGCTGGCACGTTGCCACCCCCGTTTTTGACGGCGCCAACGAACTGGACATCGAGAAGACCCTGATCCAGGCAGGCCTGAGCCCCGACGGAAAAACCACGCTGTACGACGGGCGCACCGGAGAGCCCTTTGAGAACAGGGTCACAGTCGGCTATATGTACTACCTGAAACTCCACCACCTGGTCGACGACAAGATGCATGCCCGCTCCACCGGCCCCTACTCCCTGGTCACCCAGCAGCCGCTGGGCGGCAAGG
>CAZVSG010000094.1:0-8330 GCA_964629345.1 uncultured Christensenella sp.
TTATTCAGGATGACCACCACGGTGTCCCCGTCGACGGTCTCCGTCCGCTCTTCCACCTGGCTGATGCCGGACATATTCTGCGCGATCTCGGTGCACAGGTTGCTGCAGTAGATGACCCCCCGGTGCGGGTTGGGGTTGAAGCGGTTGACGGTATCGCGGTTGAATACAAAGGGCGTGCCGGTCTCCACCGCGCTCTTGATGACCATGCGGATGACGTCCTTCAGCGGCAGCACCCTGCGGGAGACGCTCTCATCGCTGATCAGCTCCAGGTATTTTTGCGTCCATTCCTCCCCGAAGCTGTCCTCCAGCGCCCAGCCTTTCTTTTCCAGCACCTCGTGCGGATCAAACAGGTACCACTCGCCCTCCAGGCTTATACTTAGCTGCTGGTAGAAATAGTCCGGGACGCACACCGCCGGGAAGACGTCGTGCGCCTTCATGCGCTCGTCCCCGTTGTTGGTGCGCAGCTGGAGGAACTCAGGCAGGTCCTTGTGCCAGATGTCCAGGTAGACGGCGACGGCCCCCTGGCGGACACCCAGCTGGTCCACGGCGACTGCGGTGTCGTTGGCCAGGCGGATCCAGCGGATGATCCCCCCGGCCGCGCCCTCGAAACCCCGGATGGCCGCGCCCTGTGAGCGCACCTTGCCGAAGTAGAGCCCCATGCCGCCGCCGAACTTGCTGACGCTGGCGAAGTTGGAAATGCTGCGGTAGATGCCCTGCAGGTCGTCCGGCACGGTGTCGATGAAACAGCTGCTCAGCTGGTGGTAGGGTTTGCGGGCGTTGGAGAGGGTGGGGGTCGCCATGGTGATCTTTAGTTCACTGAGCATGTCGTAGAAACGGCGGGCCCAGTACAGGCGTTTGTCCTTTTGCTCCGGTATCGCCAGGAACAGCGCGATGGACAGGTACATCTCCTGCACGTTTTCCAGCGCTTCAAACCGGCGGTCGTGGATGACGTAGCGCTTGACGAGCAGCTCGATGCCCGAATAGGGCAGCAGGCTGTCCCGTTCCTTGCGCATGAAGGTTTCGGCCTGTTCCAGCTCTTCCCGGGTGTAGGTTTCCAGCATCATCTTCGCCAGCAGGCCCTGGCTGTCCAGGTACGCCAATTTCTCATAGAAGCTGTTGATGCCAAGGGCTTTGACGCGAAGGTTCAGGCGGCGCAGGAAGGCGCAGTTGTACAGCCGCCCGGCAATCATCTCCCAGCGGGCGGCCTCCTTGTCCGTCAGCTCCACCGCGGCGCGCACCAGGGTGTCCATGCGCTCTTCCCGCGGCCTGTCCTCCTTGTACAGGGACAGGAACTTGCGCGTCAGCGCGGACAGGGCGTACTCCTCCTCCGGAAAGTCCCGCCCGATGCCGGCAAGGACCTCCTCCAGCTCGGGGGAATCCGGGAAATAAGAAAGCAGTTTCTCCCGTTCCTCGCGCTTTTTTCGCCGCACGTCGCGGTAGAGGATGTACGCTTTCGCCTGGGGAAAGCAATCCGCTTCCATCAGGGCCTGTTCCACCAGGTCCTGCACCTGTTCAACGGTGAACGAGGCTCCTCCGGCCAGGGCCTTTTCCATCAGCCCCTCGACCCTTTTTGCCAGCCCTTCCAGCCGGTCTTCCTCCGCGGGCATGCCGGTGGCCAGAAAGGCCTTGCCCATGGCCGCGATGATCTTCCCGCGGTCATAGCCTTCCTTTGCGCCGCTGCGCTTCACGATGTCGCTGGGGAGTGAAAAACCTGTAGTCATATCAAGATATCCTTCCCGGATGAACAACATATTGTGGTTGCCTGTTCCGTAGGACGCATTATATGGGGCCGGCGAGGGCATGTCAACCGAATCCGCGCTTGTGTACAGCATACAGACGACCTGTCAAGGGCCCTGATGATCCTCAACGCCGGTCAAATCAAACGCCGGGGTGAAGCCGGTGTCCGCCGACTCCAGGGACTGGATGAAGCCGGGCAGCTCCAGCGCCTGCATGAAGGAAGCCACCCTATTGTATTCTTTTTGTGTCAGGCGGCGGTCCATCCCGGGGACGGCGCAGCCGGGCTGGGGCGTGTACTGCCCCATCAGGCTCACGGGCGTGCCTTCCGGCAGGCTGTCCCGGATGAACTGCAGGACGTCCCTGCTGTCCGCGGTGCACCCGGGCAGCACCAGGTGGCGCACGAGGACGCCGCGCGTCATGACGCCCTCCGTATCATACTGCGGCGGGCCGGACTGCCGGCACATCTGGGAAATGGCCGCTGAAGCCCTTCTGAAATAGTCCGGCGCGTCCGACAGCAGCGCTGACAGCCGGGGGGAAACGTATTTCAGGTCCGGCAGCCAGACGTCCACGATCCCGTCCAGCGCCTTGACCGTCTCCGCCCGCTCATATCCCCCGCTGTTGCAGACGATCGGAACGGCGGGGCGGTACAGGTCCAGCGCGTCAAGGATGGCGGGCAGGAAGTGCGTGGGCGTGATCAGCGACAGCGTCTGCGCCCCGTCCTCCTCCGTAAGACGCCGGAAGATGTCCGCCAGTTCCCGCGCCGTCAGCCTTTTTCCGAATCCGTCATGGCTGATCCCCGCGTTCTGGCAGTAGACGCAGCGCAGCGTGCAGCCTGAAAAGAACACCGCGCCGGTGCCCCGCCTGCCTGCGATGCAGGGCTCCTCCCAATGGTGCAGCGCGGCCCGGGCGACCACCGCGTCCGTCCCCATCCGGCAGTACCCCCTTCCCGTTTCGGGGGCCCTGACTGCCGCGCACATCCGGGGGCAGAGGGTGCAAGGGGCATGGACGTCCATTATCTGAGGCATCTTCACTCCTTCCTAACCAAGTATAGCGCGAAGCAGCGGATAAGGCGAGTCGGACATTGAATGGGGTCATTCAAGCGCCTGCATAGTATTCCAATCATTCCCTTGCGGCTGCTTTGCATCGGGATGTTCGATTCCTGTATAAGCATACGGCCTTATGGAGACTCAGGATGTTTGCTCTTGTATTAAAATCCTGAATGTTGTAGAATCAAAACGACATCGTCAGAGGCGGATATTCGCCTCGCTGCATCGGGAACAGCGGATGTCCTGAAGAAAAGGCAGAGGAAGAATGAGCTCAAAGGTGACTTTTTATTTATTGAAACGTGTATTTCTCGCGATCCTGACGATCTGGATTGTTATAACCATAACGTTTTTTGTTATGCATTCCGTGCCCGGCGGCCCCTTTATCGGGGAGAAGGCGATCACCAAGGAGGCGCAGGCCGCGCTGGAAGCCAAATACGGCCTGGACAAGCCGCTGATGGAGCAGTACGGAACTTACCTCGGCGACATCCTGACTCGGTTTGACTTTGGACCTTCGCTCAAGCAACGCGGCCGTACAGTCATTGACATTATCATGGATGGCATGCGCACTTCCGCGGTGCTGGGGCTGATCGCCGCGTCAAGCGCCGCTGTGCTGGGCATCGTGCTGGGCGCGGTGGCGGCAATCAGGCGCAACAAGATCATCGACAAAGTCATCATGGTGATCACCACGGCATTTGTCTCCATGCCTTCGTTTATCATGGGATCTTTCCTTCTTCTTATCATCTCGGTCGCGCTCAGGTGGCTGCCCGCCAACGGCAGTACCACGGCCGGCCTGATCCTGCCCGTCATCACCCTCGCACTTTACCCCACCGCCTATATCACGCGCCTAACGCGCTCCTCCATGCTGGATGTGCTGGGACAGGATTATATCCGCACCGCCCGCGCCAAGGGCGTGGCACGCCGCAACATCATCTTCGGGCATGCCCTCAAGAACGCCCTGATACCTGTTATTACATACTTTGGACCTATGCTCGCCTATATCGTAACTGGCTCTATGGTGATAGAGCAGATTTTCGCTGTGCCCGGGATCGGTCGCCAGTTCATATCCAGCATCACCAACCGGGACTACACCATGATCATGGGAACGACCATCTTTCTCGCATCCCTGATCGTCCTGCTCAACCTGGTCAGCGATATCCTGTACAAGGTCGTTGATCCGCGCATCGAATTCGAATGATTTTTGGAGGAGCATAGTGACTGTCAACACACCCAAAATGAGCCTTCAGCCGGACATCAGCGCGTTTCTGCCCGCTACTGATGCCGACAAGGAGTATATCAGCCAGTTGAGGCCGTCCAGCACGTTCTTCCGCGACGGTGCAAAACGGCTGATGAAAAACAAGGTTGCGACGGTCAGCCTTGTACTGATTGTCGTTATCACCCTCGCGGCCATCATCCTGCCGATGGTCTGGCCTTATTCCTATGACAGGATGCTGGGTGTGCGGCCAGGCAAGCCTGTTGACGCCAGCTACAATAACCTTGCCCCCTTTGTGTGGGGCAAGACTGAGCTCAAGCGCATGGATGCCGGAGAAAAGCTGTTCCCGCACATTTTTGGCACCGATTCGCACGGCCGCGACTATTTCATCCGCGTCGTCTACGGCACGCGCATCTCCATGGCAGTCGGCTTTTTCGCCAGCATCATCGTCCTGATCATCGGGCTGACCATCGGGTCTGTCGCCGGGTACTTCGGCGGCAAGGTGGACCTGTTCATCATGCGTATCGTGGACATCATCTATTCGCTGCCGGATATGCTGGTCATTATTCTCCTGGCCGTGGTGCTGGGCAGGGTGCTGAATGTCGAAAACACCATTCTTGAAAAAATCGGCTCCAACATCATCAGCATGTTCATCGTCTTCGGCCTGCTGTACTGGGTTGGCATGGCGCGCCTGATACGCGGCCAGATCCTGTCGCTCCGCGAGCAGGAATACGTTCTGGCCAGCCAGGTGGCGGGCGCCAGGGGAAACTGGATCATCCGCAAGCATCTGCTCCCCAACTGCATCAGCGTCATCATCATTTCCACCGCGCTGCAGATTCCCAGCGCCATCTTTACGGAAAGCTTCCTTTCGTTCTTGGGGCTCGGCGTTAATGCACCGATGCCTTCGCTTGGCTCGCTTGCGTCCGACGCTCTCAACGGGATCACGTCATACTCCTACAGGCTGGTCATCCCTGCGCTGGTGGTCTCCCTCATCGTACTTTCCCTCAACCTCTTTGGGGACGGCCTTCGGGATGCCTTTGACCCCAAGCTGAACGCGTGAGGGAGGAAATCAAGATGGCGCTGCTTGAAGTGAACAACCTGAGCACATCCTTTTTCACCGACGCGGGCGAAATCAAGGCGGTGGACAACGTATCCTTCTTTCTGGACAGCGGAAAAGTGCTGGGGATCGTCGGTGAATCTGGCTCCGGCAAGTCCGTCACCGCTTACTCCATCATGCAGATCCTCGCGCCCACGGGCAGGATCGTCGGGGGAAGCGTGAAATTTGCCGGGCATGAACTGGTGGGTGCGGATGAAAAAACCATGCATACGATCCGCGGGAATAAGATTTCCATCATTTTCCAGGACCCGATGACGTCGTTGAACCCTACATATACTGTGTCGCACCAATTGATGGAAGCCATCATGCTGCATACTGACCGGAATCGTGCTGAAGCGCGCGCCAGAGCATTGGAAATGCTTCAAATGGTCAATGTGAACGACCCGGAGAAGCGGCTTGACCAACACCCCTACGAATTGTCCGGCGGCATGCGGCAGCGCGTGATGATCGCCATGGCGCTCGCCTGCGAACCGGATATCCTCATCGCAGATGAACCTACTACGGCGCTGGATGTGACCATCCAGGCGCAGATCCTGGAATTGATTCAGGAATTGCAGCATCGCCTTGGCATGGCGGTCATCCTGATCACCCATGACCTGGGCGTGGTGGCGCAGATGTGCGACGAGGTCGTTGTCATGTATGCGGGCGGCATCTGTGAGCAGGGGACGGCGGAGGAAGTATTCTACAATCCGCGCCACGAATATACCAAAGGGCTTCTCCGTTCCATCCCCACGGCTGAAAACAACGGGCAGAAGCTTGTGCCCATCACCGGCACGCCCATCGACCTTCTGAATATGCCAAAGGGCTGTCCGTTCGCGCCGCGGTGCGACGCCGCGATGAAAATCTGCCTCAGCCAGTTCCCTGCGCGCCTGAAGATTAATGACGACCATTATGCCCAGTGCTGGGTCAACGTGAGGGATCAGGCATATCAGGCGACGCCAGAGGCGGAAAGAGAGATTCCCAGTGTCTGATAAAACAGTGACCGCGCCCCTCGTCGATGTCAGGGGATTGAAACAGTATTTCGACATCTCGACCGGTTTTTTCCGCACCCGGCCGCTCAAGGCGGTTGATGATGTGTCATTTTCCATCAACAGGGGCGAGACACTGGGCCTGGTCGGCGAATCGGGCTGCGGGAAAACAACGGTCGGAAGAAGCCTTCTTCATCTGTATACCCCCACAGGCGGCGAGGTCTACTATGCCGGTCAGCCTGTCGTCAGCCATGAGGACATCGCCACCCTGCGTAAAAAGGCCACCATGGTATTCCAGGACCCATATTCTTCACTCAACCCGCGCATGACGGTATCGGACATCGTCGCGGAACCGCTGGATATCCACCGCCTGTATGCTTCCCGGGAGGAAAGGAATAACCGGGTTGTGGAACTGATGGAACAGGTAGGGCTCAACAGCGAGCAGTGCAGCCGCTATGCGCACGAGTTTTCCGGCGGCCAGCGCCAGCGCATCGGCATCGCCCGCGCCCTTGCCGTCAACCCGGAGTTCATCGTATGCGATGAACCGGTGTCTGCGCTGGACGTATCCATCCAGGCCCAGGTCATCAACATGTTTGTCGACCTGCAGGAAAGGCTGAAACTCACCTACCTCTTCATTGCCCATAACCTGATGGTGGTGCGGCACGTTTCTGACCGTATCGCCGTTATGTACCTCGGAAAACTTGTTGAGCTGGCGGCGGCGGATGAGATCTACAACCATCCGCTTCACCCCTACTCCAAGTCCCTTCTGTCCTCTGTCCCGCAGCCTGATCCAAGGCGTGCGCGCGCCAACAAGCGCATAGTGCTCAGCGGTGACATCCCCAGCCCCCTCAACGCGCCCAGCGGCTGCCCTTTCCGTACCCGCTGCCCTTATGCAAGGGATGTCTGCGCAGAGAGTATGCCTGCGTTTGAGGAGATCCAAACCAATCATTTCGTCGCCTGTCATCGCGTACGGGAAATCTAACCATAAACTGCGTTTCTTAATGCGCTGTGCGCATTATGGGAAATATTCTACAAAAAGGGGGAACTCAAACATGAAGAAGCTGCTGGCAATGGTACTGTCGCTGGTCATGCTCGCCTCAATGGCCGGATTCGCCGGTGCCGAAGCAACCTCCACCATCGCGGTCTGCCTGGCGTCCGAACCGGACACCCTGGACCCCGCCCTCAACTCGGCGGTTGACGGCGCGACGATGCTGGCGCACCTGTTCTCCGGCCTGGCAACCTGGGCGCAGAACGAAGCCGGAAAACTCGTGATCGTCCCCGACAGTGCGGTCGAGCTGCCTGAAGGCAAGCTGAACGATGACGGCACGGTCACCTATACCTACACGCTGCGTGACGGCCTGCTCTGGTCCGACGGCAAACCCGTGACCGCAAAGGATTTCGAGTTTGCCTGGAAACGCGCCGCCTCCTCTGCGCTTGGCGCTGACTACGGCTACATGTTTGAAATCGTAAAGGGCTACGGCACAGAAGAACTGGCCGTCAAAGCCCTGGATGACAAAAACCTGGAAGTGACCATCAACAACGCAGTCCCCTACTGGAATGAACTGCTTGCGTTCCCGACCTATTTCCCTGTCCGCGAAGATGTCGTGGCCAACGAAGCATGGGCGACTGATCCGGCCACCTACGTCAACAACGGCCCCTATACCTTGACCGGCTGGGAGCATAACAGCGTCATCACGCTGACCAAGAATCCCAATTACCATGAGGCCGGCAAGGTCACCATGGGCGAGATCAAGGCATACCTGTCGGATGATGCCAACAACATGCTTGCCAACTTCCAAAACGGCACCTGGCAGCTAATCGACGACATACCTTCCGAAGAAATCGCCAACCTGAAGGCCAACTATCCCAACGAATTTGTCATCGCCGGTCAGATCGGCACCTACTATGTCAACTTCAACGTTACTGCCAACCTGCTCCCCGAGGGCAGCACCCTCACCGGCGTTGAGGCTGAAGCCGCCAATGCCGAGATCCGCAAAGCGATCGCATTGTTGTTTGACCGCAATTATATTGTCAAAGAGATTGCCCAGGGCGGTCAATTGCCTGCCTCCAGCTTTGTGGCTATGGGCCTGACCGATGCTGACGGTGTGACCGAGTTCTACAAGAACACGGGCTTCTCCGCGGACTTCACCGGCTATTTCAACGTTGCCGAGGACGCTTATGAAGCCAACTTCGCTTCCGCCATCGAAACGCTCAAGAAGTACTACACCTATGATGAAGCCACCGGCATGTTC
>CAZVSG010000095.1:0-646 GCA_964629345.1 uncultured Christensenella sp.
GGGGGCGATCCTCTACGCGCCCCTCGTCCTGACCCTTCGCGCCGTTCCGCCGGGGCCCTGATGCTGTGAGGTGTTTTGATGGGTTTTGACGCCATGGTTTTCTTTGCCCTTTCCCGCGTCGGCTGCGCCTACGTCTACGGCTGCACCGGCAAACCCTGCACCCCGGCGCAGCGCCTTGTCCAGTCCCGGCAGTACCCCTCCTGCGCCCAGGCCATCCGGGACAACTGCCCCGCGCTCTCCGGCAGAACCGCTTCCTGCGCTTCCTGCAGGCATCAGGGCAGGCCGGCCTACGACTGCGCGCAGCTGGTCCGCTTCACCCTGCGGGAAGGCGGGTACAAGCCGCCCTCCGGCGCGACCTCCCTGTGGAACGCGCGGGGCCTGTGGCAGGCGCGCCTGCCCTTCTCCCCGGAGTACGCGAAGAGACACTTCTGCATCCTCTTCCGCCGGGAACAGCCCGGCACGGCAGCCCGCACCGTCATGGCGCACACGGGCGTGTGCCTGGGGGACGGCCGCGTCATCGACGCGCGGAGCCATGCGAAAGGGGTCGTGCTGTCCGCCCCTCATGAATACCCCTGGTCGGACATGGCGATCCTGCCGGGCACGGAGGAGGGGGGCGCGCCTGAGACGGGCGCCTCTTCCGCCCTGC
>CAZVSG010000095.1:656-8328 GCA_964629345.1 uncultured Christensenella sp.
GCCCTGCCGCCGGGTTCCAAGGGAGAGACGGTCCGCGCCTTACAGGCGCGCCTGATGGCCCTGGGCTTCCCCCTGCCCCGCTTCGGCGCGGACGGCATATACGGCAGGGAAACGCAGGCGGCGCTGAAAGCCTTCCAATACACTCATGGCCTTGCCCCCACCGGCACGGCGGACGGGCCGACGCTGGCTCTTCTTCTTCCCTCTTCATCCGCCCCATCCGATCAAACACAAGGAGGTATCCTTTGAATCAACTGTTCCGCTTCTGCGTATCCTGCCTGATGTCCTTTGGCGCGTTCCTGCTGCGGTCCCTGGGCGGCTGGGACGCGGCGCTGGGGCTCCTTTTCCTGATGATGGGCCTGGATGTGCTCTGCGGCGTGATCGTCTCCTTCCTGCGCCGCTCCGGCCTGACCCCCGGCGGCGGTTTCCAGTCCCGCACGTTCTTCCTTGGCCTTTCCCGCAAACTGCTGATGATCCTTTTGGTCATCCTTGCCACCGCCCTGGACGGCCTTCTGGGCGCCCAGATCTGCCGGCTTGCCGTGATCGGCTTCTACTGCGCGAACGAGGCATTCTCCATCATTGAAAACGCCGCCCTGATGGGGGTCCCCTTCCCCAGGGGCATCCTCCGCGCGCTGGAGCGCTTCCGGGACGCGATGGACGAGAAGGAAGGGGACTGATGCCGGGCGGCGGAATCGAAGAAAAAATTCCCGGCCGTCAGCATCAGAAACCGTACGTTTCTAATTGCATAGGCGGGAAGGTTGGTATATGATTGACTTGTACGGCAACCGTGCCGTCAGTCGTCTCCGCGCCTGAACGGCCCCGCGGGCCTGGCGCGACACATCAAGGAGGAAACGCCATGTCAAAGAAAACCTGGACCACCGTCCTGATTGTTCTGCTTGTAGTCGCCGCGGCGGTGGGCATCTACTTCCTGACCCGGCCGGCGGCCAAACCGGAAGAACCGGCGGTCACGGCGGCCCCGGAAACCACGCCGACCCAGGCGCCTGCAGGGGGCGGCGGCGCAAAGACCAAGGTCACCATCTGGCACACCTTTACCGAGGGCCAGGAAGCCTACCTGAAGAAGGCGGCTGATGATTTCAACGTTCTGCAGGAAGGCATCCAGGTCGAAGTGCTCAGCCAGCCTTACTCAGGCTTCACCAACACCGTGTACAGCGCCGTGGTCGAGGGCATCGGCCCGGACATCATCTTCAACTATCCCTCCGAAGCCGCGCAGTACGTCAAGGCCGGCCAGGTCGCGGACCTGAGCCAGTACATCTATGATGAAACCATCGGCATCCCCGGCTTTGAGGAAGCGCTGAAGCCCGGCGTTTTTGCCGGCGAGGTCAACGGTTTTGAAGACGGGCTGATCCATTACGTGCCCGCCTACACCTCCGGCCCCATCCTTTACTACAACAAGACGCTGCTGGACGAGCTGCAGCTGACCGTCCCCGCCACCTGGGAGGAGATGGAGGCCGCCGCCAAGGTCATCAAGGAAAAGAAGAACATCCCCGCCCTGGGCGTGGACAGCCTGACGGACCTGATGCAGATGCTCATCATGGAGACCCCCGGCGCCGGCTACATCGATGTGGCGGGCAAGCAGGTCCTGTTTGACACGCCCGAGGTGCGCGCCAAGGTGCAGTGGCTGGTGGACATGGTCAAGGCCGGCTACTTTGCCCTGCAGCCCTCGGCCGACTATTTCTCCAATGACTTCAACTCCGGCATCGTGGCCACCTACGTGGGCTCGAACGCCGGCTATCCCTACATCAAGCCGGACGGCTTTGAGTTCGGTATGGCGGCCATGCCCGCCAAGACCTGGTACCCCTCCTGGAACCGCGGCCCCATCGTGTTCTACTACAAGGATGACGCCCGCGCCCAGGCCGCCTATGAGTTTGTCAAGTACTTCATTTCCCCGGAGGTCAACGCGGGCTGGGCCCAGGCCGTGAACGCGCTGGCCCCCTACGCCTGGACCCAGGAAGTCCCGGCCTATCAGGCCTATATCGCCCAGGACACCCTGGCCGTGCAGGCATTGAAGGCGGTCGAGGCCAACCTGGAACTGGCCGGCTCCCTCCCCTCGGTCACCGGAGCGGCGGCAGTCCGCAACGCCCTGCGCGACGCGGTCATCAAGGCCGCCGGCGGCGGCATGACGGTGGACGAAGCCTGGACCGAGTGCGTCACCGTGTCCAACGCCGCCCTGAAGGGCGAGTAAGGTTTTACCGGACCAAAAGCAGGGGCTGCCGTGAGACGGCCCTTTTTCGTTGCCGGAAGATCCTGATCTCTGCTTCCTCCTGCGCCTGCACCTTCATTACGCTGGATGTTGACAGGGTCCGTCCCGGATCCTACAATGGGCATGAAACGGATCCCTGCTGCATGACCGGCCCTGATGCAATGATAGCCTGTGCCGACCGACCCTGAAATGATTTGAATATGCCCTGATGCGGCGCTTCGTCCTGTGAGGGGGGGCAATTCCATGAAACGTGGTCACTGCGCATTTCTCTGCGTGGCGCTGGTTCTCTGCGCGCTTTTCCACGCGCGGGCCGGCATGGATACGGAGGGCTTTCTCTCTTCCCTGTCCGACTGGATCATCGGGACGGACTGGGGGATCCGTTCGGGCAAGATCGACGAAGAAAAAAAGAACCTGACGCTCACCCTGCCCCGCGGGGACCTGGACGCGCTGACCGGGCAGGACCGGGACGATATTGAAAGCGCGCTGATGGACATGCTCAGCCTGTACCTGTCTTCCGGTGAAGAGGCCGCCCGGTTCAGCATCCTCTATGAGGCGGACGGCGGGGGTCTGCCGCCGGGGGAGCAGTCCGCCGGGGAAACCGCCGTTCTTCCGGATAGGGAGGGTCAGGCGGAGATGAACCTCGTCTTCATCCACCACAGCTGCGGGGAGAACTGGCTCAGGGATGGCCTGGCCCAAATGCTCAATGATCAAGGGATCCACGTGGCGGACATCACCTATGGCTGGCGTGAATACGGCGATCACACCGACACCGCGGACTGGCCGGGATGGTTCAGGGACGATGTCATGGGGCTGGTATACCGCGAGCTGGGCACAATGAGCGCGGAGAACAGCCTTGCCGCCAAAGACGGGGAGAACACGGCCGTCCTGTTCAAGAGCTGCTTCCCCAACAGCGATGTCGGGGATGCCATCGGGGATGAGCAGGCCGTCTACAACAGCCTGCTCGCGTATTTTGAGAGCCGGCCGGACAAGATGTTCATCCTGGTGACCCCGCCGCCGACGATCCGGATCGGGGACCCCGGCCTGACAAGGGAATTGTGCCTCTGGCTCACCGACCGCGGGGAGGGGTGGCTGGGCGGCCGGGACCTCGGGAACGTGTTCGTGTTTGACCTGTACAACGTCCTGACGCATCCGGACGCGCACCACCGGATGGAGAGCGGGCAGGAAGTCCATACCAGGGTCCCCGGCGCGGACACGCTGTTCTATGACTCCGCCGGGGACGACCATCCCAACGGGCAGGGGAACCGGAAGGCCGCGGAGGAATTTGTCCCCCTGCTTCTTCACTGGCTTGACCTGTTCATCGGAGACGGGGGAGGGGAACCGCAGCTGTTCATCCCCTGAACCGGCCTGAATGATACCGGCCTGGCGGACTTGTACCTGAACATGAAGGGAGGGCATCAATATGAAGAGGTTCCTATGTATCTCCATCCTGCTGATCCTGGCGTTCATGCCCTGCTGCGGCGCGGAAACCGGGGCGGCGGCGCCTACGCTGTCGCTCATCGGCCACGCTTCCGTCAGGATCACGACAGGCGACGGCACGGTCCTCTACGTCGACCCCAGCTTTCCGGGGGACTATTCCATCCCCGCGGACCTCATCCTCATCAGCCATGACCATTCCGACCACAGCATGCTGCAGCTCGTCACCCAAAACGAGGGCTGCCTGGTCAAAGGGCCAAAGGACACGATCAACCCGGACGGCAGCTACAACACCTTCACCCATCGGAAAGTAACGGTGGAACCCTTCCCCGCGTACAACAAGTTTCACATGAAGTTTATGACGACCGGCTTTCTCATCACCTTTGACGGCATCACCGTCTACTTCGCATCCGATACGAGCAAAATCCCTGAGATGGAAAGCCTCGCGGGGAGGGGGATCGATTATGCGCTGCTGCCCATCGACGGGGAATTCAACATGGACGCGCGCGAGGCCATGGAATGCGCGGCGCTCATCGGCGCCGGGCACAACATCCCGATCCACTTCTTTGACGCCGATCCCGCCCTCTTCACGCCGGAGAACCTGCTGTTCATCCCCTACGGGGAGACGGTGACGCTTGAGGGAACATAAAACCTGCCTGAAGCGGCAGGGAACAATCAGCGCGGGGAGGCCGTGATGGAGATCCTGGACATGCGCTCGCTTGATGACGCCCTGCTCCGTCAGGCGGCGGAGATCCTCAGCGAAAGCCTGCCAGAATGGCTCCCCACACCTGATGATGCCGCTGACGAACTCAAGGGGCTGCTCCGGCCCGGGAACACGATGCTGGCTGCGGTGACAGAGGGCAGGGTGATGGGGCTGGGCGGCCTGCTGGAACCAACATATGACGGGAGGGTCTTTGAGCTGCACCCCCTGGCGGTCATAAAGGACGCCCGGGGACAGGGCGTCGGGCGGGCCATCGTGAACGCGCTGGAAGAGGAAGCCCGGCGGCGCGGCGGGCTGACCATCTGGCTGGGTTCGGATGACGAAAGGGAAGGCGGGGAGACCAGCCTGGCCAACAAGGATCTCTACGATGACCTGCCAGGCAGGCTCGCCGGTTTTGATCCCGGAAATCACCCGACGGCTTTTTACCTGAAGCTGGGGTATCGGGTCATCGGCGTGATGCCCGACGCCAACGGACCCGGGAAACCCGACATCTTCATGGGAAAACGGCTCTGATGCGGGAAGAGCCGTCTCCCCGGCCATCCTCATTCAAGGGACCGGCAGCCCTTATACGTCGATCCCCAGCAGCGCTTTGGCGGCCAGGCCGATGAAGAAGGAGACCGCTGCGACGCCCAGGCTGATGGCCGCCATCTCCAGGAACCGGCGGCCAAAGGGCTCTGATTTGGCGACGGAAATGTAATAGTTGAACAGCAGGATAATGAGCAGGACGAAGGCAAGCATCATCAGGAAGGCCGCCAGGTAAAGCCCGTTGGGGAAGATGAGGTAGGGCAGTACCAGCAGCGCCACCGTGACCAGGTAGGCCGCGCCGGTGTACAGGCTGGATTTCAGCGCCTTTGCGTTTCCATTGGCACGCTCGGCCAGGTAATTGGACGCCGCCATGGACAGCGTGGCCGACACGCCGGTGATGATGCCGGAGAGCGCGATGAGCCGGGTGTTCCCCAGCGCGAAGGTGAGGCCCGCGATGGTGCCGGTCAATTCGACCAGCGCGTCGTTGAGCCCCAGCACCATGGAGCCTACGTAGTGCAGCCGTTCCTCGTCCAGCATTTTCATCAGCAGGTCCTCATGCGCTTCCTCCTGCGCGATGACGGCGCGCGCCTCGGGGACGTCCGATTCGACGCTTTTCAGCCCCCGGATGCCGCGCTCTTCCTGCTTTTCGAAAAAACGGATCGCGAAGGTATCGCCCAGCAGAAAACGGAGGGCTTTGAACAGCCCGAGCCTCAGCCGGTCCGGCGATACCTCCCGACCGGTGTACCTCTTCCATGTTTCATAGTGGCCCTGCTCCGCCCTTGAGATCTGCAGCAGCGCTTCCCGGTTGGCCGCGTCTTTCTGACGCCCGGCCATGTACAGGTACAGCGCGCTCCCGGTGATCTCATCCTTCTGGAATCTCATCAGCTGCCTGATGGCCTGCGGGCTCAATCCAACCTTCATCTGCCGCTTCCCCCTTCCCTTGTGCGCCTCCCGGTGTGACGACCTCCCCTGATACGCCCCTGATCTCCTCATGGCGGCTGAAGAATGTGTCAGGGTCGCCGGAGGACAAATCAAACAGTTTCCGGTACTCTTCCGGGATCCCGGTCTGCGCGCTCATCCTCCGGGAACAGGCGGGCGCTCTCCAGGAGCCAGGCGAACCAGTCCTTCAGGAACGCCTGCATCTGACAGGCTCCCTTCCGCATTTTTCCGGCAATCAGGGATACTGCCCTGACACTGATTGTTGATGCCGCACACGGCTTCTGGGGGGATGTGGTCATCCGGGCTGATGCCAGGCTCCCTATCCTCAGACTTCCCTTGTCCAACCGTGCCTGTCCGCCAGACGTCCGTACTGGATGCCTGTCAGTTCATCATACAGCCGCCGGCTAAGGGGGCCGATGCCGCCGTCCCCGATGGTGAGTACCTCTTCTTTGTAACGCATTTTCCCGACCGGGCTGATGACCGCCGCCGTGCCGGTGCCGAACACCTCCTCCACCTCGCCCCTGCCCCAGCATTCCAGCAGTTCATCAATGGCGAGGGGCCGCTCCTCAGCCGGGATGCCCCAGTCACGGCACAGCGTGAGGACCGAGTCGCGGGTCACGCCGGCCAGGATGCTGCCGCAGATGAGGTCCGGCGTGACCACCCGGCCCGCGATCTTGAAAAAAATGTTCATCGCGCCGACTTCCTCGATGAAACGACGGTGCACCGCGTCCAGCCAGAGCGCCTGGGCGTATCCCGCGCCGTGCGCCTTCACCTGTCCCACCAGGCTGCAGGCATAATTGCCGCCCGCCTTCAGGTAGCCCATTCCTCCGGGCGCTGCGCGCACATAGTCATCCTCGATCCAGATGCCTACCGGCGTGAGGCCGCCCTCATAATAGGAGCCGCTGGGCGAGAGGATGATGACAAACAGGTAGGTTTTGCTTGGCGCGACACCCAGGACCCCCTCCGTGGCGATGACATAGGGGCGGATGTACAGCGAGCTGCCCTCCTGCCGGGGCACCCAGTCCTTCTCCAGGTGCACCAGGGTGTTGACAGCCTGCAGGAAGTCCTCCTCCGGCACCTCCGGGATGCAGAGACGCGCGCAGGTGGTGCGCATGCGCCGGGCATTCATGTCCGGCCTGAACAGCAGCGTACGCCCGTCCGGCGCGCGGTAGGCTTTCAGGCCTTCAAACATCTCCTGCGCGTAGTGGAACACCATCGCCGCGGGGGAGAGGGAGAGATTCCCGAAGGGGACGATGCGCGCGCCGTGCCATCCTTTTCCCTGCGTATAATCCATCAGGAACATGTGGTCTGTGAAGATCCTGCCGAAGCGAAGCGCCTTATCCGCGCCTGGTTTTGCCGATGGATTCCCGGTCCTTGTGATGCTGATGTCAAGCATGCGCGCCTGGCACCTCCGATCATTTGATGCCCGTATTATAACCTGACCCGAAAAACATCAGGAAGTCTCCCGCTGTTCTGCCTGTGTTTCTCCATCCGATCCTTTTCCCTGCCCTGCAAACGGCCGGCCCGCAACCCTCCTGCCAGGTATTGCTTGCTCAGCGGGAGGTTCGCAGGCCGCCGATCAGGACGACTGTAAAAGCCCTATTTCAACTCGAAATCCTTCTCGATCAGCTGCGGGTAGATGCCGGAAACAGGGGAGAAATCCTTGATTTTGTTGTTGCTCAGGTTCAGCAGGGTCAGGTTCTTCAGTTCCGCCAGCGCGCCGATGCCGGTCAGCTTGTTGTCGTTCAGGTACAGTTCAGTCAGCTTTGTCAGCCCGGCCAGCGCGTCGATCTTCGTCAGTTTGTTGTTCCCGATGTTCAGGCTGTTCAGGTTCA
>CAZVSG010000096.1:0-3553 GCA_964629345.1 uncultured Christensenella sp.
CGGACGCTTGACAGGCCGAAACCCCAGGCATCATAGGAGGCTTTGGCCGCCTTGATGATCCTGCTGTCGTTGGACAGCCCCAGGTAGTTGTTCGCGCAGAGGTTTAAAACCCCGTTCGTGTGCGTGGTGTTGATTCGGCTGCCCTGGGGCGTCAGGATGACCCGTTCCTCCCGCAGAGTACCCGCCTTGCTGATGTCTTCCAGCTGCCGCTCAAAGAACGCCAGCGCGCTTTTCTTCTTCCCAACTGTATTCAAAGTGACATTCCCTCCATCAATAATACTTTGGACAACCCCATTCAGCTCCACTCCAGGATGATCTTCCCGCTCTCCCCTGTGTTCATGATCCGGAAAGCCTCTTCATAATCCGTGTAGCGGAAACGGTGGGTGATCAGGGGCTTCAGGTCAAGCCCGCTCTGCACCATGGCCGCCATCTTGTACCAGGTCTCATACATTTTCCGCCCGTAGATCCCCTGAACGGTGAGCCCCTTGAAGATCAGGGCATCAAGATCGAGTGACGGTTTCCTGCCGAACAGACCCAGCAGCGCGATCTGCCCGCCGTTGCGCATCAGGCCCAGCATCTGCTGAAGCGCGCTTTCAGCACCCGACATCTCAAGCCCCACGTCAAAACCCTCGGCCATATGCAGGTCCGGCAGCAGGGCGGACAGGTCTTCCCGCGCGACGTTCACCGCCCGCGTCGCGCCCAGCTTCATCGCCAGATCAAGACGGTAGTCCTTCACGTCCGTGATCACGACGTTGCGCGCGCCGTTATGCCGGCAGATCGCCGCGGCCATCACGCCGATGGGGCCGGCCCCTGTGATGAGCACGTCCTCGCCGATCACGTCAAACATGAGCGCGGTGTGCGTCGCATTGCCAAAGGCATCAAAGAAGGAGACGACCTCCTCGTCCAGATCCGGGGAGATCGGGATGCAGTTGGACGCGGGGATGCAGAGGTATTCGGCAAATGCGCCGCTGCGGCTGACGCCCACGCCCTGGGTGTCCCTGCACCACTGGCCGCGGCCCGCGCGGCAGTTGCGGCACTGGCCGCAGACGATGTGCCCCTCGCCGGAGACGGTCTGGCCGACGTGGAAATGCCTGACCCCGCCGCCGATCTGCGCGATCTCCCCCACGTACTCATGCCCGATGGTCAGCGGGGGCTTGATGTGCGACTGGCTCCAGGCGTCCCAGTTGTAGATGTGAAGGTCCGTCCCACAGATGGCGGTCTTGTGGATCCTGATCAGCACCTCCCCTTCCCCGGGGACGGGCTTTTCTACCTTTGAAAGGGTGAGCCCCGGCTGCGGGCCGGTCTTCAGCAATGCGTCCATCAGCATTCCGATTGATCCCTCCAGTTTGTGATGCTTTTATGGTCAGGGGAAGGCTTCCCGGCCGTTCACCCGACCGAGTTGCTGTAAACAATGAAGGAATTCACCATGAATGACCAGTAAAGGCTGTACTCTGACCCCCTGTTCAGGGGATGCGTCATGACCAGTACCAGGCAGTTTTCCTCGCCGTCCCGGGAAACCGCAATGCGCATTTCATCCTGTCCCTTCAGCTCCAGCCTGCCGTCCTCCCGCAGCTGGACGGAAGCTTCATCCGTCCGGTCTTCCACCAGCCATTCATTCCGGATGGATTCCAGCGTGCCGGGCACGCTCGTCAAGGTCATCTCCGCCGTGCCGTCCGCGCTGGCAAGGTCCAGCAACGCGCCGGAAGTTTTTCCGGAAAATACGAAAATGTCGGGATAGCGAAGTTCATAAAGATCCTTCTCCTTATGGAGGACAAAGCTCCTTGTCTGATACCCGGGGGAGACGGAAAAGGAAGAGAGGGCAAAACCGGAGGGTGAATCGCTCCTGGGTTTCAGCTTCATCTCAATGTGCGAAAGCCACCTCAGGCTGTCCTCGGGGGCTTCGATCACCGCTGCCCGGATGCCGAGCAGGACATAGATATCGGCTGAAATCAGCAGCCCCTCCTCGTTGAGCCTGAGGTCATGGACATGCGCGCCGACATAGTCGTCCTGACCGGACAGGGGAAAGCGCAGCTGTCCGTCCCTGAGGGTGATGGATCCGTTGGCCGGAAGACCGATCCCCGGCAGATCAGGCGCGGTAAAAAGCCGCCGTGCCGCGCCGGCCGCTTCCTCAGGGCTCAGGGCAACCGTTCCGTCATCATCCGCGTATGAAAGCACCCCTTTGCGCAGCGCCTGCAGCAGCAACCCTTCCAGGAGCGCGCTCTCAGGCGCTTCGTCTTCCGTGATCCGCAGGGTCCCCGAATCCCAGGCTGCCGCGGCGACCGCGTCCGCGAGCGGCTGGATCTCGCAGATCAGGTCCGCGCTCTGCTGCGCAGCAAAGCTCAATTCGCGCGCGGGGGCCGCAGAAGCAGATGCAGTGAGCAGCGTCATCATCAGAATGAACGGGAACAGCCGCCTTTTCATCACCAGGCCTCTTTTGCCGGCTGCGGCCGGCCTCTCCTGATCAGCCAGCCCGCCGCGGACAGGGCGGCCGTATTCCCATCGCCCGCCGCCTTGGATACCTGCAGCGGCGCGCCCGCGATGTCCCCCGCCCCGAACACACCGGGCACGCTGGTCATCAGCTTCTCATCCAGGACGATGGCGTTGTTTTCTGTCCTGACTTCCGGGATCAGCTGGGTCATGGCGACGGCCGGCCGCAGGATAAAAACCCCGTCAGCTAGGAAACCGCCCGATTCTGTTTCGGTTTTTACACGTTCGCCTTCCAAGTGGAAACCAAGCGGTTTTTCCTCGATCCTGCGGATGTCCGGCGACAGTGCCGACATGTCATGCGGCTTCTCCATGCAGTAAAGAACGCTTGCCAGGGTCGCAAGATAGTTCGCTTCCTCCACGGCCTCCGCGCCTGACGCCACCACTGTCACCGTGCCGCCCTTGTAGAACATTCCGTCGCAGGTGGCGCAGTAGCTGATCCCCTGGCCGACCAGGCCTTCCTCCCCCGGAAGAAGCTTTACCCGGGCCGTACCCATCGCCAGGATGACGGCCCGGCTTTCATAGATGTCATTGCCGGCGAGGATGGAAAACACCTCCCCGACGGGCATCACGCGTCGCACCAGGCCGTGCCTGAACTCGGCGCCCATCCCCGCGGCGTGCTCACGCATCCGCCTTAAAAGCTCCGGCCCCGGGATGTCCGGGAGCCCGGGATAGTTGCTGACGATCTTGGCTTTGCCCAACGCGCCGTCGCCGGAATACAGCACCAGGGCCGACAGGTTGCGCTGGCGCGCTGTCACGGCTGCTGAACACCCGGCGGCCCCGCCGCCGATGATCGCGAGGTCATAGGTCATTCTTTACGCTTACCTCCACTGATGCGATCCTTCTGCCTGACATGGATTCGACTTTGAAAACCAGCCCGCCCAGCTCGACCTCAAGCCCGCTGCCGGACTCGGGGATGCTGCTGACCTGGCTGAGGATCAGGCCGCCGATGGTGTCATAGCGCTGCTGGTCGGTGCAGATCCACAGGATGTTCGGGCGCGGGTCG
Source organism: uncultured Christensenella sp. (assembly GCA_964629345.1). GTDB lineage: Bacteria > Bacillota > Clostridia > Christensenellales > Aristaeellaceae > UBA6115. The sequence goes on from CAZVSG010000096.1 coordinate 3,491, forward strand.
GGCATCTCTCGCCTCCGTTGCGGAGGCGTGGCGGCGGTCTCGAGCCGATCATAGCCGCGCGGC
>CAZVSG010000096.1:3563-5380 GCA_964629345.1 uncultured Christensenella sp.
CGTCCTCCATAAGCCGGATGAGCGCGTACCGCTTGTCATATTCCTCGTCCAGCGGCAGGTCCTGGCCGGATTTTTCGTTGAAGGTCTCCACATCCATCGTGCCCGCGACCCGCCAGCGCCCCTTTGCCAGCTCCTCAAACTCCGGGATGTCCTGCGGGTCGTATTCGTCATAGATGTTGCCGACGATTTCCTCCAGCAGGTCCTCCATGGTGATCAGCCCGCTGGTGCCGCCGTACTCATCCACTACGATGGCCATGTGGAACTTGTTGCGCTGCATGTCCCGGAAGAGCAGGTCGGTCCGGACGCTTTCCGGGACGAAATGCGCCTCCCTGATGATGTCCCTGAGGGGTTTGGGCTGCTGCAGCTGGAGGTTGAGCAGGAAATCCCTGGTGCTGACGGTCCCGATGACATGATCCAGATCCTCCTCGTACACAGGGAATCTGGAAAGCCCGGTCTCGTTGATCAGGCTGACGATCTCTTCCTTTGTGTCCTCCAGCCAGATGGCGCGCATGTCCGTGCGGTGCGTCATGCATTCCGCGGCGGTCATGTTGTTGAACTCGAAGACGTTCTTGATCATCTCGCGTTCGGATTCCTCGATCGCCCCCTTCTCCTCCCCCACGTCCACCAGCATGCGGATCTCGTCCTCTGTGATCTCCTCGCTGGGCTGGAGCATCTCGACGCGGAAAAGGGTGAGCACGGCGTTTGTGATTTTGTCCAGTGAAAAGGTCACAGGCCTGAACAGCAGGCTGACAAAGGCCGCAAGCGGAAACAGCAGCCTCGCCGTTTTACGGGGTTTCTGGGCCGCGATCCTGCGCGGCAGGAGGATCCCGAACAATTGGATGAGGAAAGACAAAACAAGGAGAACGAGCAGCGCGGACAGCGCCATCAGGCCGCTCCGGCTGATAAAGGACCAGCCCCAGACGTCCGACGCCTGAGCGGCCAGCGGCAGCGCGAGCGACCAGACGGCAAGGCCAGAGGCCATCAGGGTCATCAGCTGGAGACAGACACGGATCCCGGAGGGAGTCTGCAGAAGCTTTTCCGCCTGTTCTGCAAGGGCTGAAGCACGCTCATCCTCCTCGTCCGACGCGCGGCGGCGCAGGAGGCTGAGCTGCTGCGCTGCGGATTCAGCCGCGGACAGCAAGGCACAAAGAAAGATGAAAACGAGCTGAACGAAAATCGTTAAGCCTGAAGGCTCAGGATCCATAAGGCATTTTCTCCCCTTTCACCGCGCATTATAGCATAAGGCCGTAGCGGTTTCCAATCGGATTTCTCAGGGGACGTTTTCTTGTGCAGGGCGACGTGCTATGGTATGATTCGGATTGTTTTCTGCCGACCAAGGGATGATCATGGCCCCGCGGCAGTGAAGGGAGACCCGGTTGTTCGGATACGTCGTCGCCAATCTGGACAGGCTGAAGGAAGAGGAGAGACACCGCTATCAGGCGGTGTACTGCGGGCTATGCCGGGCGCTGGGCGACATCAGCGGGGCGGAGAGCCGCCTCACGCTCAGCTATGACATGGCTTTCCTCGTCCTTTTGCTGAGCTCCCTTGACAAAACGGAGCTGGCGGAGGAAAAGGCGTTCCGCTGCACGATGCACCCCCTCAGGAGACGCACGGCATTTTATAACCGGCACACCCGGTACGCGGCCGGGCTGAACCTGCTGCTGGCATACTACCAGAGGATGGATGACTGGTCGGACGACCGGAAGGTCAGCGCGCTGGCGCAGGCAAAGACCCTCCGCCGCCGGCTGGATGAGGTGAAGCCCCGTTACCCGCGCCAGGTCAGGGCGATCGAGGAGGGCCTCCTCCAGCTCGCAGGC
>CAZVSG010000096.1:5392-8080 GCA_964629345.1 uncultured Christensenella sp.
ACCCCGACCTGCCCGCCGCCGCCTTTGGCCGGATGCTCAGTGAGGTGTTCGTGCCTGATCACCATCCGCACGAGGACCTGCTGCGCGCTTTCGGGGACAAACTGGGGCGGTTCATATACCTGATGGACGCCGCGGTCGACCTGAAGCGCGACATCGCAAAGGAAAGATACAATCCGCTGGTTTTGATCCAGTCGGACCGGCATAGGGATATCCTGAAGGTATTGATGGCCGACTGTGTGGAAGCTTTCAGCGCCCTGCCCATCCTGCGCGACAGGGCACTGATGGAAAACATCCTCTATTCCGGCGTCTGGACACGCTATCTGGCGCAGCAAAAAGGAGTGGAAGGGAAATGAGGGATCCCTATGAGGTCCTGGGCGTCCCGAGAAGCGCCAGCGAGCAGGAAGTGACAAGCGCTTACCGCAGGCTGGCCAAGCGCTACCATCCGGATCTGAATCCGGGCGATGCAGGGGCACAGAAAAAGATGGCCGAGATCAACGTCGCCTACGAGGAGATCAAGTCCGGCCGGGCGAAATACCAGGACTACAGCCGTCCGCAGCAGAATACGGGACAGGGGTACGGCGGATACGGCAGTTACGGGGGATTCAATCCCTTTGAGGGATTCGGCTTCGGCTGGCAGCGTCCCCGGCAGGAAGCGCAGCGCGAACAGGGCGACGGCTTTGACCCGGTCCGGCGCTACGTCACCGCGATGCGATACAATGAAGCGCTGTATGCGTTAAGCCAGATCCACAACCGCAGCGCGGAATGGTATTACCTCAGCGCTGTGGCGAACTTCGGCCTGGGAAACCGCGCCAGCGCGGTCGATCAGATCGACGAAGCCCTCCGGCTGTCGCCGGACAATCCGGTCTACCTCCAAGCGCGCAGCCAGATCCAGGGCAGTTATCAGCAGTACGCCCAGCGCAGCAGCGGTTTCGGGATCCCGAACATCTCAGGGCTCAACACCCTGTGCATGGGCCTTTGCGCGGCAAGGCTCTGCTGCGGGTGCATATAAGATGAATTCTTCAGGGGGACAGAGATGAAACTGGACGGTCTGAAAAGCAAACTGATGGTCTTCATGCGCGGACGCTACGGCATGGATCCCCTTTACAAGGCGATGATGGCAGTGATGATCGCCATGCTCATCCTCAACATCATCTTCCCATCGCCCGTTTTCTATTTTCTTTCCCTCCTGGCAGGCGGGCTTGCTGTGTACAGGGGGTTCTCAAGGAACCTCGCCAAACGCGGCGAGGAGAACAGGAAGTACCTGGCGCTGCGCGAAAAGATCAAGAAAACTGCCCTGCAGCTCCGCAGCCGGTTCAGGGACCGAAACACCCACCGTTACCGCGCCTGCCCCAACTGCAGGACAACGCTGCGGCTGGTGAAAAAGATCGGCGTGAACCACGTCAAATGCCCTGTTTGCAAGAATGAGTTTGACCTGACGATCAACAGGTAGAACGTCCTCCGCTGCGGATTCGGCCGCTCTGACCGGGCCCGGGCAGTTTCGTCCGAAGAAACGGCAATCGAACATCCGGAATCCCCGGATCGTTCGTTTTTTTATCTGCTTTTGGAAATATTTCTCCATTCCCGGCAATGACCGCTTGCATGTCATTGACAATAGGTGTATGATCGTCATGATTTTTCCAAAATCGTTCGTGTTCTGGAGGTTGGATGCAGGCACTTCGCGAAGCCATCACGCAGATGGGCAAGGGCGTGGGGAAGGACATCGTCCACGCCGGCCGGTTCCTGAACCACAGGCTTGAGACAGGTCTGATCTTTGAAATGGGGCGGGAGATCGCTCAGCACTTCAAAAACGAAAACCCTGATCTGATCATGACGGTGGAGGCCTCCGGCATCGCCCTGGCCGTCACGGCGGCGCATGACCTGGGCGACCTGCCTGTGCTGATTGCCAAGAAAACCCTGGCGAAGAGTCATGCCGAAGAAATGCTCGTCACGGATGTATCCAGCTATACGCACGGCAACCAATACCGGATGCGCTGCGCGAGATCCTGCCTGCCCCCCGAAACCAGGGTCCTGATCGTGGATGATTTCCTCGCCGACGGCGAGGCGGTCCGCGGCATGATGGAACTGATCAGCCAGGCGGGCGCCGTCACCGTCGGCGTCGCCGTCGGCATTGAAAAAGGGTTCCAGCCAGGCGGCAAAGCCCTGCGCGCCCAGGGCGTCAAACTTTTGTCCTTGTCAGTTGTCCGCGAGATCAGGGACGGTCAGATCCTGCTTACAGACGACTGAGAAGCAATATTTTCTTGGGAGGGCACCATGTCAAACAGCGTTAAAAAGGTCCGCACAACCAGACTCCTTGTTCTTTTCATGCTCCTGACCTTGTCATTGGGGAGTTTTACCCTGGCCGCTTCCGCTGAGCAGCCCGCTTCCGCTTTCCCGCCGGTCAAGCTGGAAGACCTGAAGGTCGGCATGGTGCTTATCGGTTCACAGGACGACGGCTTTTCCGGCGCGCACTACAACGGGCTGGAAGGCATGAAGGCGGAGCTGGGCCTGAAGGATGAGCAGGTGCTCTACAAATTCAACGTGCCGGAGAACGCGGAATGCGACGCGGCGCTGCGCGAACTGGTCGACGCCGGCTGCCAGATCATCTTCGGCAACTCCTGGGGCTTCATGAACTTCATGGAAGAAGTGGCGGAAGAATATCCTGAGGTCATTTTTTCCCACTGCTCCGGC
>CAZVSG010000097.1:0-949 GCA_964629345.1 uncultured Christensenella sp.
TCTGCCCCTGGTCGCTCTGGGTGAGCAGGTCGCGGGCGAAATCACCATCGGCATCTATGAACCCGCCTCAGGCCCCAACGGCGCCGGCGGCAAGCAGGAGACCCTCGGCATCTATTATGCGAATTCTGTCGCGAAGACTGTGACGCTTTCAGACGGTGTATACAAAATCAATCTCGTCGAAGTGGATAACCAGTCTTCCAATGACAAGGCTCCCAGCGCAGCGCAGACCCTGGTGAGCGCGGGCGCTTCCATCGTCCTGGGTTCCTACGGCTCCGGCGTGTCCATCGCCGCTTCCGGGATTTTTGACGATGCCGGCCTGGTCGCCATCGGCCTGTCCTGCACCAACCCGCTATACTACCGCATCTGCTACCTGGATCCTTTCCAGGGCACGGTGCTGGCCAACTTCGCCAAGGACGAGTTCGCGGCCAAGAAAGCCTATACGCTGGCGCAGCTTGGCAATGACTATGACGTCGGTCTGGCCTACTATTTCACCGAAGCCTTCAAGGGGCTGGGCGGCGAAGTGACCGGCGAGACCTTCCCGCTGGGCACCAGTGACTTCACCGCCTATCTGACCAGCGCGGTTAACGCGGGCGCGGAAGTCATCTTCTCCCCCACCTCCACGGAATTTGCCTCCCAGATCATCACCCAGGCGGCGGCCAACGGGATCAAGGTCCCCATCCTGGCCGGCGACACCTGGGACTCCTCCGTCATCCTGGACGCCGCCAAGGGCACGGACCTGTCGGTGAGCGTCTCTACCTTCTTTGACGAGGGTGACACATCCTCCGCCGCGGCCGAGTTCGTCACCGGCTTCAAGGCCTGGCTGAATGCCAACCCGGACAAGCTGGCCAACAATGGCGGGAATGACATCGTCGCGGCCGTGTCCGCGCTGGGCTATGACGGCTACATGGTGGCGCTGGAAGCGCTGAAGAAAGCCGACTCCGCCGAGCGT
>CAZVSG010000097.1:959-8001 GCA_964629345.1 uncultured Christensenella sp.
ATCGCCGAGATCATGGCGGACGTGACCTACACCGGCGTGACCGGCGCGATCGTATTCGGCGAGAACGGCGACGCGGTCCGCGACCAGGCCTTCATCAAGAAGACCAACAACGCCGACGGCAGCTGGATCTTCGTGAAAGTCCAGAGCATCGCGAAGTAGTCCTTTCAAAACCATCCATCCGGTCTGACCGGGGCATGGGGGCCGATGTCTCGTCGGCCCCCATTTTCTGTAAGGGGGTCCATCCATGTCGGATTTCATCCGCGCCAACCTGCCCTACCTGCTGGCCGGCGTCTCCGTGGGCGGTCAGTATGCCCTCATCGCCATCGGCTATACGATGGTGTACGGCATCCTGCGGCTGATCAACTTCGCCCACGGCGACATCTTCACCGTTGCCGCTTTCGTGATGGTTTACATGAACGCGACGATGCCGCTGTACATCTCCCTGCCGTTGACAGCGGCGGTGACGGTGGCGCTGGGTTTCGCGGTGGAACGCGTCGCCTACAAGCCGCTGCGAACCGCGCCGAGGATGAGCATCATGATTTCCGCGATCGGGGTCAGTTACCTCCTGCAGAACCTGATGTGGTACATCACCGGCGGCCTTGCCAAGCAGTACCCCACGATCCCCTGGATCTCAAGCTCAGTGACGATCTACACCGCGACGACAAAGATGGTCACGCTGGTCACCCCGGTGCTGACGCTGCTGCTGGTGATACTGCTGGTGCAGCTGATCAACCACACGAAGATCGGCATGGCGATGCGGGCGGTGAGCAAGGACTTTGAAACATCCAAGCTCATGGGCATCCGGATCAACCAGGTCATCTCCGTCACCTTTATCATCGGATCTTTCCTGGCGGCAGTCGGCTCGATGCTCTATTTCTCCAACTACACCGCCGTCACGCCTGTCTCAGGGGCGATGCCCGGGCTGAAGGCCTTCGTGGCCGCGGTCTTCGGCGGCATCGGCTCCATCCCCGGCGCGGTCATCGGGGCCTTCATCATCGGCATCTGCGAGAACATCATCAAGGCGCTGGGGCTGACCACCTTCTCCGATGCGTTCACCTTCGCGCTGCTGATCATCATCCTCATCTTCAAGCCCTCGGGTCTCTTCGGCGAGGCCATCTACGAAAAGGTGTAGGTGCGAGAGATGAAAAAGACAAGGATCACACTGATCGTCCTGTTCACGCTCTGCGCGCTGGCGCTGATCATTTTCTCCCTGTCCGTCAAAGACAGCCTGCCCGGTCTGCTGGACCGGATGGATGCCGAAAAGTTGACCGCGCAGGATGACAAGATGCTCAAGGCCCGGGACCGGGTGCTGGAAAGCATTGGGGAGGGCGACCGCACCAAGATCCTGCGCAACCTGGAACGCTATACCTCAGGATGGGCCGACCGGCTCGAACTGGGCGGTGAGATCGGGCTTGAGCTGTTCTTTTTCAGGAACGGTCCTTCCCTCACTGCGCTGGGTCTGTTCCTGCTTGCCGCGGCGGCAGCGCTCACCCTGGGTGTACTGGACAGGAAAGGCCGTTTCAGGAAGGCGGCGCCGCCGCTGATGCTCATCGCGGCGGTCTATGCAGGCGTCTACATCCTGGAAAACGTTGTAGGAAGCGATTCCATGCTGATGACGGTGCTGGAAAAGGGAGCGATCTTCGCGCTCATCGCCGTATCCATGAACCTGCTCAACGGCTTTACCGGCCTGTTCTCCCTGGGCCAGGCAGGCTTCATGCTCATCGGCGCCTATACCTATGCGATCTTCACCATTGAGACGGGGACACGCCCGCAGGTATACCAGTATTATGCCGGCGGCCTGGTTCAGTTCACGCTGCCCGCGCTGGTGTCCATCGGCCTGGCCGGGCTGGCTGCGGCGTTCTTCGCCTTCCTCATCGGCTTGCCGGTGCTGCGGCTGAAGAGCGATTACCTGGCCATCGCGACGCTGGGCTTTGCGGAAATCATCCGCGCGGTGTTCCAATACGACGGGCTGGGCCCGATCACCAACGGCAGCAATCTGCTGCGGAAATTCACCACCTATGATACCGTCCTGTTCCCCTTCCTGATCGCCGGGGTCTGCATCGCGCTCATCGCGCTGATCATCAACTCCACCTACGGGCGTTCCTTCAAGGCCATCCGGGATGACGAGATCGCGGCGGAAGCGATGGGCATCAACCTGTTCCGGCATAAGCAGATGGCCTTCGTGATCAGCAGTTTCTTCGCCGGCATCGGCGGCGCGCTGCTGGCGATGTACCAGACGACCGTTCAGGCGGCGGCGTTTACCAGCGCCATGACCTATGAGATCCTGCTGATCGTCGTCATCGGCGGGATGGGCTCCGTCACCGGTTCCGTCATCGCCAGTTTCCTCTTTGTCGCCGCCAGCGAATGGTGGCTGCGCTTCCTGGACAACGAGCAGATGATCGGCACTTTCCAGGTCCCGCTGCTGAGAAGCGGCTTCAGGATGGTGGTGTTCTCCGTGGTCATCATGGCGGTCGTCCTGTTTTACCGCAAGGGCATCATGGGCGACAGGGAGTTCAGCATCAAGCGCCTTTCTTCCAGGCTGTCCCTGAGGAAAGGAGGCAGGAAGAATGGCTGAACACGTACTTGAGCTTAGTCACGTCACCATGCAGTTCGGCGGCGTCGTCGCGGTGGACGACCTGTCCATGCACATTGACCAGGGCGAGATCGTAGCCCTCATCGGCCCCAACGGCGCCGGGAAGACCACCGCCTTCAACTGTGTCACCGGAGTGTACACCCCAACCAGCGGCCAGGTTCTCTACCACGGCCGCTTGATCGTCAGCAACCGGCCCGAGGGACGGATGAAGACGCTCTACGCGGGCAGTCACAAGGAGCATCCCGCGGAGGTGATCGTCAACACGCCTGACAGGATCACCAAACTAGGGCTGGCCCGCACCTTCCAGAACATCCGCCTTTTCAAAACACAGACAGTGTTTGAAAACGTCCTCATCGCCACCCACCTTCACCGCACCAGCAACCTGTTCACCGCGACCTTTCGCCTGAACTGGCGGGAGGAGAGGAGGATGCGGGAGGAGGCTATGAACCTGCTGGAAGTGGTGGGCTTGACAGACGTCAAGGACGAACTGGCCACCTCGCTGCCCTACGGCAAGCAGCGCAGGCTGGAAATCGCACGGGCGCTGGCGACACAGCCAAAGCTGCTCCTGCTGGACGAGCCGGCCGCCGGCATGAACCCGCAGGAAACCGAAAGCCTGGCGCTGTTTATCAAGGAGATCAAGGACCGCTTTGCCCTGACCGTGTTCCTGATCGAGCATCACATGGATCTGGTGATGGACATCTCTGACCGGATCTATGTCATCGACTTCGGCAGGCTCATCGCACACGGGGCTCCGCACGAGGTTCAGGATGATCCCGACGTCATCAACGCATATCTGGGGGTGGACGAGGAATGAGCCTGCTCAAAGTCAAGGACCTGCAGGTCAGCTACGGCGGCATCGAAGCCCTCAAGGGCATCTCCTTTTCCGTGGAGAAAGGTCAGATCGTCACACTCATCGGCGCCAACGGGGCGGGCAAGTCCACCGCGCTGCGCGCCATCAGCGGACTGGTGCCGGTCAAAGCCGGCAGCATCACCTTTGACGGCAAGGAAATCAAGGGATGGGACACCTCCAGGATCGTCTCGGAGGGCATCGTGATGGTGCCGGAAGGGCGCAGGGTGTTCCCCAACCTGACGGTGCTGGAGAACCTGAAGATCGGCGCCTACCTGAGAAAGGACCCCACGGAGGTCAGCGCTTCGATCCAGTACGTTTTCGAGCGCTTTCCCCGGTTGAAGGAGCGCGACTGGCAGATGGCGGGGACCCTGTCCGGCGGCGAACAGCAGATGCTGGCCGTCGGCCGAGCCCTGATGGCCCGCCCCAGGCTGCTGATGATGGATGAACCCTCCCTGGGCCTGGCGCCGCTGGTGGTCCGGGACATTTTCGCCATCATCCAGCGACTGATGCAGGAAGGCATCACCATCCTGCTGATTGAACAGAACGCCAACGCCGCGCTGCGCGCCGCGCATTACGGCTACGTGCTGGAAACGGGGCGCGTCACGCTGGAGGACACCGGAGCAAACCTGCTGAACAACCAGAAGGTTCGGGACGCCTACCTGGGACAGAGCCGGAAAAGAAAGGCCAAGGGGGAGTAACCGAGCAGGCGGCAGTACATGAAATCCTTAAGGGGCTGGGAACATATTTCCAGTCCTTTTGTTTAGATTGATTGCGCAAGGCTCGCACCCGGGATATAATTCCTTCATCAGCAGCGCGGAGGGCAGCATGGACTGGGTCGAGGTATGCGTCAGGACGACAAGCCAGGGCGCGGACACAGTGTCCGGTCTTTTGATGTCATGCGGGGCAAAAGGCACGCAGATCATTGACCGGGGGGATGTGCCGGATACTGCCCGCCTTCCCGGTTTCGGCGAGATCATCGACGCGGAACTGGCCGAGAAGATGCCGGAGGACGTGCAGGTGAAAGCCTGGTATGCCTCCTCGGAGGAGGCGATCAGCGCACGAAGCGCCATTGAGAGACTCGCAGGCGGCAAGGAGGCGGACTTCGGCGCGCTCACTGTGAGCAGCTCCACCGTCGCGGATGAGGACTGGGCCGAGAACTGGAAAAGATACTTCAAGTCCATGCGGATAGGGAAGCGTCTGGTCATCAAGCCGCTCTGGGAAGAGTACACGCCGCTTCCCGGCGACCTGATCATCCATATGGAGCCGGGGATGGCCTTCGGCACGGGGGCGCATGAGACGACGCAGCTGTGCCTGGACATGATCGAGCGGACATATCAGGGCGGTCCGGCGCTGGACGTCGGAACAGGCTCGGGCATCCTGTCCATCGCGCTGGCGAAGCTGGGCGGCGGACCGGTCCTGGCGGTGGACATCGATCCGGTCGCGGTCAAGGCCGCCGGGGAAAACATCGCACTGAACGGGCTTTCGGATACCATCACCGTGGCCGCCGGCGACCTGCTGGACCACGCCGCGGGACAGTATGCCTATATCTGCGCCAATATCCTGTCGGACGTCGTCATCCGTCTGTCGGATCACCTCAGGCCATTGATGGCGCCCGGCGCGCGCTTTCTTGCTTCCGGCATCATCAGGGACCGCGCGGCGGAAGTGCTGGCTGCGTATGATAAAGCCGGCTACCGGCTTGCGGAACGGCGGGAGCTGGGCGAGTGGGTCGCCCTGCTTTTTGAGGACGCAGCGGTGCTGTGATCCCCGCGCGATCCTGAATGAAGCAGTCAATCGATTGATACAATGAGGTCTGTTTGAAGAAAACGGTGGCATTTTACACCCTGGGCTGCAAGGTGAACCAGTATGACAGCCAGGCGATGCTGGAGAGGTTTCTGGAAGCCGGGTATGAGGCGAGGGAGTTCGGCGAGGCAGTTGACGTGAACGTCGTGGTCACCTGCGTGGTGACCTCGGCAGGCGAGCAGAAAAGCCGGCAGATGCTGCACCGGGCGAAAAGGCTCTGCCCTAAAGCGGAGCTCGTCGCGGCGGGCTGCCTCGCGCAGAAGGACGCTGAAAAGCTCAGGGACCTTGGCGTCCGGCTGATCATCGGGAACCAGCACAGGGACGGGATCGTCCGGCTGCTGGACGAAGCCGTTCAGGATGACATCCAGCTGATCGCCGTGGAGGATGTGCGCAGGATCCCCTATGAGGAGATGTCCATTTCCAGCCGGCAGGGAAAGACGCGCGCGGTGATGAAGATTCAGGAAGGCTGCGACCGTTTCTGCAGCTATTGCATCATCCCCCGCGTGCGCGGCGGCATCCGCTCCAGAAGCCCGGAAAAGATCAGGATGGAAGCGGCCAGGCTGGCGTCAGCCGGCTTTCAGGAGATCGTGCTGACCGGGATCCACCTGAGCAGCTATGGCCGGGACCTTGACGGCGCTGACCTCCTCCAAGCCATCCGGTGCGTGGCGGACTCGGGCATCCCGCGCATCCGGCTTGGCTCCCTGGAGCCCAGGGCAGCGACGGAAACGTTTGTCAGCGAGCTGAAGGAGATCCCGCAGGTCTGCCCGCAGTTCCACCTGTCCCTGCAGTCCGGATCGGATACCGTCCTCAAACGGATGCGAAGGGCCTATACGTCCGCGGAGTACCGGGTTTCCGCAGCGCGCCTTCAGGCGGCGTTCAAGGGCTGTGCGCTGACGACCGACGTCCTGGTGGGTTTCCCGGGGGAAACGGAGGAAGAGTTCAGCCAGACGCTTGCCTTCTGCCGGGCGGTCGGGTTTTCGAAAATGCACGTCTTCCCCTTCAGCAGCAGGGCTGGGACGGCCGCAGAAAAGATGCCCGGCCATCTCCCCCGAGCCGTCAAGGCCGACCGCGCCGCGCGCATGGGCGCACTGGATGAGGAGCTGTCCGCCGCCTTCCGTACAGGGATGCTGGGGACTGTCCAGGACGTCCTGTTCGAGCAGCCCGCTGAACCGGGGGAGATGGAAGGCTATACGCCGCAGTATTTCACGGCAAAGGTCCGCGGCGGGAACTCCGGCAGGATCCAGCGCGTCCGGCTGGATGCCCTGGAAGGTGAAGGGTTCCGCGGAACGCTTATCCAATAGAATACTCCATCAATCAGCAAGGAGGTAACAGCATGAGCGGCTGCCTGTTCTGCAAAATCGCGCGGGGCGAGATCCCCTGTGACAAGGTCTATGAGGATAATGATATCCTGGCATTCAAGGATATCCATCCCCAGGCCGCGTGCCACGTGCTCATCATTCCAAAAGACCATTTTCCGGGCCTGAACGGACTGGAAAGCGCCAGTGACGCACTGCTCGCCGGCCTTCTGCGCAAGGCAGGCGCTGTTGCCAAAGCGGCGGGGATCGGCGGCAGCGGATACCGCCTGGTTTCAAACTGCGGCAGGGACGCCTGCCAAAGCGTGCAGCATCTCCACTTCCATTTGCTGGGCGGCGAGCAGCTCAGCGAAAAAATGTCATAGCCTCTCCTCCATTCCAGTCGCATGAAGCCGCGGGACGCATGAAATAAAATGCGTCCCGCTTGATTCGCCGCGGTGCCTCATGTCAAATTGAGCGCGAACGGTTCATCCATGCCTCACGTAC
>CAZVSG010000098.1:0-4581 GCA_964629345.1 uncultured Christensenella sp.
GCGGCACCGGCACGGCGATCTACCTGCTGGACAAGGAACTGGGCCAGCGGTAATCACTGGTCACAACAGCTTTTTACCGTCCCGCCTGGCGGGACGGTTTTCTATAAGCAAAGGAGGCAGGCATGCAGAAGAAGGTCGCGCTCATCACCGGCGCCAGCGACGGCATCGGCGCGCAGGCGGCAAGGATGCTGACGGAATCGGGTTGGCAGGCCGCCGTCATCGGCAGGGACGCGGAAAAGACGGAACGGGTCGCCAGGGAACTGGGCGCGCCGCACTATGTCGCCGACTTCTCAAGGCTGTCGGAGGTCGCGGCCCTTGCGGCGCGGCTGAAGCAGGACTGGGACCATATCGACCTGCTGGCCAACAACGCCGGGGGGATCTTCCCCAGGCGGCCGATGACTGAGGACGGGCATGAGCACACCTTTCAGGTCAACCACCTCGCGCACTTCTTGCTGACCCTGCTGCTGCTGGACCGCCTGAAGGAGAGCCGCGCCGTCATCATCAGCACGTCCAGCGCCGCGCACCGGATCCCGGGCCTCCGCTTTGATCCGGAGGACCTTGAGAAACGCGGGAATGATTCGCCGGCCCTCGCATACGGCAGGGCCAAACTGGCCAACATCCTTTTCACGCGGGAGCTGCACAGGCGGCATCACGCGGACGGGATCAGCGCCGCGGCCTTTCACCCGGGCGTGGTGGCCACCTCCTTTGCCGGGGACATGCGCTCCCCCATGAGCTTCCTCTACCGTTCCGGGCTGGGCCGCCTGATGATGAAGACCCCGCAGGAGGGCGCGGACACCCTCGTGTGGCTGGCGGAGAGCAGGCCCGGGGCAGACTGGCAAAGCGGCGGATATTTTATACGGCGACGAGAAGCGCCGGTCAGCCGCATGGTCCATAGCGAGGCACCGGCGAAGGCGCTGTGGGAATACAGTTTGGAATGCTGCGGGGATTTCCTCAGGCAGGACGGCTGATCCGCCCGGATCATGCCCTGATATGCTATCATACGGGAAATACATGAAGGGGGTCCGTCATGCTGACCATCGCGCTGTTCGGGGATTCCATCGGCCGGGGCGTTTCCTGGGATGAGGAACGGGGCCGTTACGCGGTCCTGAAGGAGGGCTTTGACAAGCTGATGGAGGCCGAAGGCGCGGCCAGGATCCTGAACCGTTCCCGCTTCGGCGCGACAGCGGCGGAAGGCCTGCTGGATTTTGAGGCGGAAACCGCGCTTGAGGCGGACGCGCTCCACCCGCCCAAAACCGGTCTGGAAGCCTTTGAGGAGATCCTGACGCGCTTCGTGAAAAAGGTCCGGGAAAGGAACATGCTGCCGATCCTGGTGACCCCGCCGCCGCTGGTCACGGAACGTTTCGTCCCCTGGGTCTCCCGCGGGCTGGATGAGGGCGCGATCCTGCGCTACCTGGGCGATATCCACCACGTCTACCGCTGGCAGGAGCAGTACGCCCTGGCGGTCCACCGGGCGGCCAGGCACGCGCAGTGCCTGCTGTTCGACGTGCGGGCATGGTTCCTCAGGGAACGCGATCTGGGCAGCCTGTACTGCGTTGACGGCATGCACCCCAACGCGAAGGGGCACCGGCTCATCGCCTCGGCGGCGGCCGCCCAGCTGCCGGAGCTGGCCGCTGCTCTTTGATTGGAAATATCCATACATTGATGCCCGTAAGGGACAATTCAGTATTATCAGAATAGGTCTGGGAGCACGTCGGCCAGCAGCACGGCCATCAGCAGGCCCAGCACCGCCATCAGCAGCACGCGGATGAACGGCGCGCCCTTTTTGATCGCGAGGGTCGCGCCCAGCCAGTTGCCCGCGATGCCGAACGCCGCCGCCGGCAGCGCCAGGGCGTAGAGCACGTTGCCGGTGGAGACCAGGCTGATGAGGGAGCCCAGGTTGGTGCTCAGGTTGACCAGCTTGGCGGTGCCCCCGGCCCTAAGCGCCTCGTCCCCCAGCAGGGTCACATAGGCCAGGATCAGGAAAGTGCCGGTGCCCGGGCCGATGAGCCCGTCATACACGCCGATCACCAGGCCGATCCCAAGGCAGGCCGGCAGTGCCCATTTCTCGGGCACCAGGCCGCGGCCGGGCGTCAGCGTCCTGTTGCGCAGGACCAGCGCCGCCACCAGCGGCAGCGCGATGACCACCCCCAATTTGGCGTAGGCGGCGGGGATGAAGGTCAGCAGCAGGGAGCCGAAGGCCGCGCCGGGCACCGCGCCCAGCAGGGAGGCGAAGCCCTGCTTCCATTCGACCAGGCCCTTTGAGACGTACTTGCCGGTGGCGACCGCAGTGCCCGCGATGGCGCTCAATTTGTTCGTGCCCGCGGCAAGGGCGGGCGGCAGCCCCGCCAGGTAATAGGCCGGCAGCGTGATCAGCCCGCCGCCCCCGGCGATGCTGTCAATGAACCCGCCCAGGAAGATGAGCGGGCAGACGATCAGGTACATGAAGGGGGTGACTTGCAAGGGGACCTCCTGCGTCGGGTTTACTACAGCGGGTAAGTGTATCACGCGCTGGGATGCCGGGCAAGCGCGCGAAAACGATGGAAAGATAAGGAGCGATATGGGTAGATGTGCGGTTTTCTGCTGCACTATTTCCCTGTGTTTCCCGAATCCCCAAGGCGGGACATGACCGCAATTGCAAGGTCCTGTACCAGCGCGCTGACCTCAAGGCCCTTGCCCGCCCAGTCATCCACAGCTTCCCCGCGGTAAGCTTTCCTGGCGGTATCCAGCGGGGTCGTTCCGCTTTCCGGCAAGCGACGCATCGCCCAGCTTGCGGCGATGTCCTTTCCCGCGAATTCACCCGTTTCGGCGGTATACCACATCCGCGCCAGGGTCAGGAGAACATTGCGCTCATCACCCCGGACACTTGCCATCAGGCCCGGAAGGGAGTCCATCATTGCCATTCGGACATCCGACACCGGAATCGCAGGAACGATGTCTGTGATATCCGGCCCAAGGAGTGGAACACTGTGCTTCAGCGCCTGCGCCAGGATCAGCGTCAGGTCCGGATCGTCAACAGGCGCCGGGATCTCCCCGCACTCAAGCCTTTCCCTGAGCCATTCGCC
This sequence comes from uncultured Christensenella sp., assembly GCA_964629345.1. GTDB lineage: Bacteria > Bacillota > Clostridia > Christensenellales > Aristaeellaceae > UBA6115. The sequence goes on from CAZVSG010000098.1 coordinate 3,063, forward strand.
GAAAATGTATTCCCTTGCGGGCGGATGCCGCCAGAGCACAATTTCACGGAGATTGATGACAATGACTTCCAGGGGGCGGACAGGCATTCCGCTTCCCGGTTTTGCCGACAGAGCAAGCAGCCTGTCTGTCAGCATTTTCCTGTAGGATTCGGTCAGGCCGGAATTGACAGCTGCCAGCACGTCCACATCACTGTCCCTTTGAAGGCCGCCCATGGCGGCGGAACCGTGCAGATAGACTCCAATGATGGAGCTGCCCGGCAGTCCCTTCAGCAGGGAAAGCACATGGAGTGCTTCTTTCGGGACATCAGTACTCATTGATGCATCCCATTATCTGTTTACCCGTCATGATGTGATATATAAAATGTTTTCAAACCGCATCCACGGGCCGACGGAAGCCTTCAGCCATCCAAGTCCTCTGTCTGCCGCTCCATGTTTTCCACCACCACGTCGTAGATGTCGCCCAGGGAGGCGCAGTATTCCAGCACTTCCCAGGGTTTGTTGGTGTGGAAGTGGATCTTGATCAGGTCCTCGTCCCCCACCGCCAGCAGGCAGTCCCCGTCGAAATGCTCCCGGAAATATTCGTTGATCCCGTCCTCGGAGAGCCCCTGCCCCTCGATGAGCAGCTGCACGTCAAACTTGTACTCCAGCATCGCTTCCGCCCTCCCGCCTTTTGACCTCAGTATCCGCTGCCGCACCCAGTCCGTCAAGGTACTCCCCCATGCTCAGGTCCCCGGAGAAATGCCGGACGCCGTTTACGATATAATAAGGGACGTAGTCGATGTCCATCGCCCGGGCCTCCCGGTCGTCCGCCTCGAGTTCCGCCTCAAACAAATCGCTGCCAAGCACCTCCCGCGCCTCATGGGGCGGAAGCCCTGTTTCCCGCGCCAGCCGCAGCAGCACATCCGGGTCGGAGATCAGCAGCCCTTCCTCAAACAGGGCGCGCTGCGTCCGGTCAAAGAAAGCCTCGCCAAGCCCCAGGGTCCCGGCGAACTGGAAGAGCCGGTGGGCGTCCCGCGTGTCGCCGAAGCGCGCCCTGAGCATGTCCATGTGAAGGCCGACCCCGCGGCCTTCTTCCTCACGCAGCCTGAAACCTGTTTTGATCGATTCCACATTATCCGCGTATTGCCCCGCCACATATTGGAGGAGCGATATCCCGTTTTCCTCTGCCGGGTGGGGATTGAGCAGGAAGCTGCGCGTGGTGATCTTCGCGTCCGGGATGCCCAGCACCTCCAGCGCCAAACGCAGTTTCCTTTTGCCGATGTAGCAGAAGGGGCAGTGAAAATCCGCCCATACCTGAATGTCTGCCACCATGAAAATCAACCCCTTCCCCGTCATCAGGGCGGCGACACTGACATCGGCCTGCCCTGATACAACTATACCCATGAATGAACGGCATGATCCCCTGTTAATACTAAACTCAATCGTAAACGCTTTAATGAGACGCCCTTTTTCCGCCTCCGCGTTGCCTCTTTCATTCGGCGTAGGCTCCCCAAAGGGTTTTCACCCGGAGAAAAACGGG
>CAZVSG010000098.1:4591-7935 GCA_964629345.1 uncultured Christensenella sp.
TTGAAAGCAGGCTTTCAATGGCTTAAGACGTTGACGAATTAGTTTATTCTTTCGACTGAGCGGAGCCGTCAAAAATTCTCGCCTCCTCAGTGCGTTTCCTCATTCGTTTAGTAGCGGGTTTTCAGCCCGTGAAAAACGGGTACATTGACCGGGAAAGGGCAGAACCCCGATGTTTCGTCGGAGGCATCCTGCGATCAGTGAAAGGAGAAAATCATGGGAAGAAGGTCATTGCTCCTGATCACACTGCTTCTGGTCCTGCTGACAGCGTTTGCCGTACAGGCGGAGGCGGACGGCGGAAGGCTGACCATCGTGCTTGACGAGAACCCCACGACCGGCTACGGATGGACCTATGCCGTCAGCGCGGAGGGGAAGATCCGTGAAATATCAAGCGAATACGCACAGGACGACGGCACCGCGGGCCTGGTGGGCGCGGGCGGGAAGCGGACCTGGGTGTTTACGGGCGTCATGCCGGGGGACGTGACGCTGCAGTTCGCCTACGCCCGGCCGTTTGAAGAGGGCGTCGGGCCGGTGCGTTCGGTCAGCTACTTCGTCAGAATCGGCGAAAGCCTTGAGCCGTCCCTGAGGGGCCACGCGGAGGCCGCCGGCACGTTTGCCTTCATCAGCCTTGCCGAGAACCCGACGACGGGGTACCAATGGGCCGTTGAGCCGGGCGCGGAGGGCGTCCTGGAACAGGACGGCGATGAATACATGCCCGATCCCGCGCCGGAGGGCATGACGGGGTCCGGCGGGACGCACACCTGGCGCTTCGCCGCCTTGGCGCCCGGGGAGGTCACCCTGCGTTTCTCCCTGCAGCGTTCCTGGGAAGCCGGGGCTGAGGACACGCTGAGCCTCACGTTCGCGGTGGACGAAGGACAGAACGTAGCGCTGGTATCAGTGGAATAGGAAGACCAAAATAAGCAAAATCACCCAGGCAGATGCCTGGGTGATTGCTTGTTATACCGCCGGGCGAATCAGTCAGAGAAATGTTTGATCATGGCAAGGATATACGTGGAGTTCATTGATCTTTTCCTGATCTTCTCCCTGATACCCGTTTCCCCTTCCAGCCAGCGGCCATAGAATGAGTGGACGTAAACGAACTCCGTCTTCTGGACCCCTCTGGGCCTGTCAAGCGTGCAGGAGGGCTCATGGGCGGTCGCGTTGCCGATGATGATCCTGTTCCCCCTGGCCGACGCCAGGAACCAGAGCCCGTCCTTCAAGGTCTGCAGTTCGACTCCGTTGGCGGAAAGGGACGAGAGGGTCTTTTTCCAGAGCGCTTCGCTGTCTGTCATTCTCTTCCTTTCAGGTTCATCCGGAGAATCCCGCCTATGCTACCCCTTGATCCCGCCCCGCGCCACGCCGCGGATGATCTGCTTTCGGGCGATCAGGAACAGGATGATCATCGGCAGCACGACCACGCTGGAGGCGGCCATGAGCAGTTCGTTGTTGGCCCCGGCCTCGGTGGTGAAGGTGTACAGGCCAAAGGGCAGCGTGCGGTTCAGATCGCTCTTGATGACCAGCAGCGGCCACATGAAGCTGTTCCAGGAGGCAAGGGCGTTGAGCAGGATGATGGTGACCAGGGAAGGCCGGGCGATGGGCACCATGACCTTCCAGAGGTAGCGCCAGTTGGTGCAGCCGTCCACGCGGGCCGACCAGTAAAGGCCGCTGGGGATGGACTGGAAGAAGTTGCGCAGGATGTAGGTGTAGAAAATGCTGCTGATGAACGGCAGGACCAGGGCGTAGAGCGAATCGTTGAGCGTGACCTTGACGATGGTCTGGTAATTGGTGATCACCAGCATCTCAAAGGGCACCATCATCATGGACAGCAGCAGGGAGAAAATCACCTCGCGCCCGGGAAACTCCAGGCGGGAGAAGGCGAAGGCCGCCAGGATGGTGGTGAGGGCGGTCACGCTCACGCTGCCCAGCATGACCAGGATGGAGTTGAGGAAATAGCGGGCGAAGGGCGCCTTTTCAAAGGCGATCACGAAATTGTCAAAGTTCAGCCAGTTCCTGGGGGCCATGGACGGCGGGAACAGGTTCATCTCCGGCGAGGTCTTGAAGGCCGAGGAGATCATCCAGTAGAAGGGGAACATCATCGCCAGCATCCCGAGGGTCAGCAGGGCGTAGCGGATGGTGCGGCCGGTGGCGGCGCGCACGCGGTAGCCGTGGTTGAGAACGAGCCCCAGCGCCAGGGAACCCGCGCCCGAAACGAGGAAGACGAGCGCCAGGAGCCGGTTCCCCGTCAGGGGCAGGCTGGCGGGCGAAAAAAGCATCAGGGCCCAGCCCAGTAGCTGCAGGGCCGCGCCGATGCGGCGGCGGGCGGCGGATTCAGTCATACTTCCACCTCCGCTGGATCCAGCGCTGCAGCATGGTAAACAGGAAGATGAACAGGAACAGCACAATGGCGGCGGCGGCGGCGCGGCCCAGCTCGCGGTTTTCATACATCATGTCATAGATGAAATAGACCACGGTGTACAGGTTCTTCACCGGGCCGGGGTAGCCGTTGAACAGCACCTTGACCTCGGTGAACACCTTGAAGGCCGAGATGCTGTTGATGATGAGCACCAGGCCGATGGTGGGCGCCAGCAGGGGCACGGTGATGCGGCGGAAGATGCGCAGGGAGCGCGCCCCGTCCACCCGCGCAACGGTGTAGTAGGTCTCGTCGATGTTCTGAAGCCCGGAGAGGAGCAGGATGATAGTGAAGGGCAGGGAAGACCAGATGCCGAAGACCGTCAGCACCGTCAGGGAATTGCCCGCCTTCTGCAGCCAGTCCACCGGGTTTAAGCCAAAGAAGGCCAGGACGGCGTTGAGCACGCCGAAATTTTTATTGAAGATCCACCGCCACACCAGGCCCACGGCCGTGACGGAGGTGACCATGGGCAGGAAATAGGTGGTCTGGAAGAGCGCAGAGAAGCGCAGCTTCTGGTTGAGCAGGGTCGCGATGACGATGGCCAGCGCGGTGGAGATGGGGACGGTCCAGAGCACATAGAGGAAGGTGTTCCCCAGCCCCTGCAGGAAATAGTTCGTCGTGCCCGGGATGCCCGCCAGCACGTACTCATAGTTGCCAAGGCCCCAGCCGGCGAAACTGCCTTCCAGCCGGTAGCGCTCCTGAAAGCTCATGATGACCACGCGCACGATGGGGTAAAGGGTGAACAGCAGAACCCCCGCGAAGAAGGGCAGCAGGTAGTCCATCGGCTCCAGCCGCTGCCCCAGCCGGGCTCTCTTCTCCGTGTCACTCTTCAGGTACACAAACAGAAGCGCCAGAGCAAACAATAAAAGGAACACACCCAGTGCCAGCAGGGCCGCGTAATAATACATCAGGGGATAGTAAGGCTCCGTGACCGGCA
>CAZVSG010000099.1:0-7778 GCA_964629345.1 uncultured Christensenella sp.
GGGAAGATTGAGGAAAACCCATTGCGAGGAGGAGAAAACCATGAAAGACATTATTGCTGTCAGCACCAACACCTATCATGGCTTCAGCGTTGATCAGGCGCTGGAGGGCATCGCGGCAGCAGGGTTCAAGTATGTGGAGCTGACCGCCGTGCGCGGCTGGACCGAGCATATCATGCCGGACATGCCGGAAGAGGAGCTGGACCGGATCCATCAAAAAATGCATTCCCTGGGGCTCAGCTGCGCTGCGCTGAGCGGTCACTGCAACCTCACGGACAAATCCCGTCTGAACGACTTCCGCAGCAACATGTCGCTCGCCAGGCGCTTCGGAGCGGAATACATCATTTCCTCCACCGGCGAAGCTCACTTCGGGAAGGATGAAGCCTTCACGGACGACGTGCTGATTGAAAACATCAGGAACCTGCTGCCGGATCTGGAAAAGCATGACCTGAAACTGGGGATCGAGGTTCACGGCGAGTACGGTACGGGGGCAGCTGTTGCGAGGATCATCAAAGGTGTCGGAAGTACGCGCGTGGGCGTGAATTATGATACTGCCAACGTTGTTTTCTATGGACGCAGGCACCCCATGGACGACCTGCCCTCCTGCCTGAAAGAGGTGAACTATGTTCACCTGAAGGATAAGGTGGGCATCAACGACAGCTGGAACTTCCCCGCGGTCGGAAAAGGGGATCTGGACCTGAAGAACCTTATCAAGTACCTTCACGGGCACGGGAAGAGGGTCCCCCTGTCCGTCGAGATCGAATTCACTTCCGATTTCACCATGCGTGACAAAGTGCCGGGCGATCTGGACATTGCGAACCGGGCCGTCAGGGATTCATTTGACTATCTTCATGCAAACGGTCTCATCTGAAGCACACCGGGGCGACCCGGGGCGATATAAAAAAGGAGGAACCTCTATGCAGAAAAAACTCTTGGTAACTCTCATGGCCATTATGCTGGTATTGACAATGGCAGTCTCCGCTTCCGCCTTGACCTACGGCTACATCGCCTACCAGATGTCGGACATCTGGAACGAGTATTCATCCAAAGCTTTCGAGTACGCCGCTGAACAGAACGGGGTGGACGTCGTCGTCCTGGATTCTCAGAATGACATCGGCCAGTCCGTGGCGGCGATGGAATCCCTCATCCAGCAGGAAGTGGACGGCATCTCGATCTTCCCCATCTCTCCCGAGCAGGGGGCGCAGCTCATCAAGATGGCCAATGAGGCCGATATCCCGATCACTGTGGAAAACATCGACGTTTCCGCCGTTTCCACGCCTGAGGAATACGTTGCCGCCGTCGGCTGCCTGTATGGCGATATCGGCTATGCCGCCATTGAGTGGCTGGCGAACAACGTTGAGAATGCCAAAGTCTTCTATTGCGCCGGCGCGGTTGGCGGCGGCGTGTTCGAAGCCTACAAGGTTGGCGTAGACAAAGCGCTGGAAGACTACAAAGGAAAGGTCGAATTGGTCGGCCTGCTGAACGCTGACGCCTGGTCGACCGAAAACGGTCTGGACCTGACCACCAACTTCATCAACTCCGGCGTTGAATTCAATGCCATCTTCGCCAACAATGACCAGATCGCCCAGGGTGCCCACCAGGCGCTGCTGGAGGCGGGGCTTGAGAACATCCCTGTTGTTTCCACCGGGGGATCTCCCGACGCCTACGCTTTCCTTGAGCAGGGCATCGAGGCTGCCAACATGACCGCGCCCGTCTCCATCCAGGGCGTCCAGACCTTCAAGAACCTGCATGAGTTCGTGACCGAGGGCAAAGTGCCGGATCCCAAGTTCCAGAGCCTGCCCATCATTCCCGTGGCCGGCGCAGATCTGTCCGCATGGATCGACTGGTCCGACTTTGCGGGCGCTTATGCCTACGTGTACGGAAAATAATCCCGCATCCCTCTGCCGCGCTGCGCTTTTCGCGCAGCGCGGCTTCCGCCTGCCGGAACCGACTTTGATTAAGGATAATTGAGGATGACAGCTGCATCCGTACGACCGCCGATCATTCGCATGGAGAACATCGTCAAGGAGTTTCCCGGGGTGCGCGCGCTCTCCGGGATGAGCTTTGAACTCTTCGCTGGCGAGGTCCATTGCCTTGTGGGTGAAAACGGCGCGGGCAAGTCCACGCTGATGAAAATTCTCTCGGGAGCCTATTCGCCGACTCAGGGACTGATCCATGTGGAAGAGAAGGGATATAAAACACTGGATCCCGAGCTGTCACAGCGGCTGGGCATTGAGATCGTCTACCAGGAAAACGATCTTGTTCCCTCCATGAACGCGGTGGAGAACATCTTCGTCGGCCGCGAGCTGACACATGCCCTTGGTGTCCTGAACAAAAAAGAGATGTTCCGGCGTGTCAGAAAAACAATGGATGAATTTGACATCCGGATAGATCCTCTTCAAAAAATTGAACAGATGTCAGTATCCGACCAGCAGTTTGTAAAGATCCTCAAAGCGCTGATGAATGAAGGCAAAATCCTCATCCTGGATGAACCCACCTCGATGTTCAACGTGGAGGATGCGGAAAAGGTGCTCAACCTGGTGCGCAACATATGCGCGCGCGGGATAGGCATCATCTATATTTCCCACTTCCTGGAGGAAGTCGTGCGGATTGCCGACCGGATCACCGTCATCAGGGACGGCGTTGCCGTCCGTAGCTATGACAACGCTGACCGCAATGTGTCTCTGCACGATATTACACGCGACATGGTCGGCCGTCCGATGGATACTTTTTACCAGCGCGAACGGTTTCCTGTCAGGGACGAGATCGCGCTGGAGATCCGCGGCCTGCAGCTTCACAGGAATTCGCCCGTGATTGATTTTTCCCTTCGCCAGGGCGAGATCCTGGGTGTTTTTGGCATGGTGGGATCAGGCCGTACCGAAATCGTGCGCGCCTTGTCCGGCGCTGACCGCTTTCACGCGGGCGAGGTCATCCTGTACGGAAAAAAACTGAAGGTCACCAGCCCGCGCGCCGCTATCAAGGCCGGCATTGCGCACATTACGGAGGACAGGCAGCGCCTGGGGCTGAACCTGGGCGCCAGCGTTCTGGAAAACGGGCTGATGGTAAAACTCCAGCACATGAAGCCGAAAGTCTTCTATGATTTCAGACGGAATATCGCGCTGGTAAAGCCCGTTATGGAAGAACTGAACGTCAAGACGCCGAGCATGATGCAGGAAGTCGTTTACCTCTCCGGTGGAAACCAGCAAAAAGTCGTTCTTGGAAAGTGGCTCATCAACAAAGCGCGGGTCTTTATCTTTGACGAACCGACACGCGGCATCGACGTGAATGCGAAAGCCGAGTTTTACAGGCAAATGACCGAACTGGCCAGGGCGGGGAACAGCATTGTCATGATTTCCTCGGAGATGCCTGAGCTGATCTCCATGAGCGACCGCGTGCTGGTTGTCCGCGAAGGCGCTGTCCGATGCGAACTCACCGGGGAAGCGATCAATGAGCAGAACATCATCACACAAGCTTTAGGAGTAATCGAACATGAGTAAGGTCCGGAAAGTTTTCAGGGATCAGCGCCTTCTGCTGTGCGCCGTCATCATCATTCTTGTGACTGTAGTCGGGATCATCAATCCGCGGTTTGTCCGGCTCAGCAACATCCGGGCCATCTTTCAGCAGATCTCCGTGCTGGGGGTATTGACCATGGCCATGTCCATGCTGCTCATCTCAGGCGGCATCGATCTGTCCATTGGCAACATGATGACGCTCTCCGGCGTGGTGGTCGCCACCATCCTGATGCGGGGCGGCAGCATGTTTTCGGCTATCGTCGCCGGTGTGGGCGTGTCAAGCCTTTGCGGGCTATTCAACGGGATTATCATCGCCAAAACACGCACCATGCCGCTCATCATAACCCTGGGTACGGGGCAGATGTTCAACGGCGTCTCCCTGCTCATTGCCGGAGGTTCTTTCCTGCAGTTCCAGAACAAGCTGGATTTTCTCAATAAAATCAGGCTGTTTGATTTCATGCCGCTGATGGTGATCGTGATGCTGGGCATCGTGCTGATGATGTACGCGTTGATCAACAAGACCCGTTTTGGCCGGCGCATCGTCGCAATCGGCGGCAATGAACAAAATGCCTACCTTTCCGGCATCCGCGTGGACCTGTACAAAATCATCACCTATGGCATCAGCGGCACGATCGTATCGGTAGCAGGGCTTATTTTCGCCGCCCGGCTCAATGCCATCACGGCTACAGCCGGCGCGGGGTATGAGCTGGACGCGCTGGTCGCGGCCGTCGTGGGAGGCGTTACCTTTGAAGGCGGACGCGGCACGATTCTGGGTGCCTTCCTGGGCTGCCTGCTGATCGGCATCATATCCAACGCCCTGGACATCCTCGGCGTGGGTGCCTACATCAAGATCGTGATCACCGGCGGCATCATCGTCACCGCGGTCGTGCTGAGCAACATCGAGAAGCTGCGCCGCAGGCATTGACAGGAAAGGAAATCGGTCAGCCATGAAGACAGGAGTCAGCTTTTTCACGTTCGGCCCTGACTGCGATATCCTGGAAGCTTCCCGGCAATCGGCCGCCGCCGGCTATGACGGGGTGGAGTTGGTGCTCAGCGAATCAGGCCCGCTGAATATGAAGACAAGCGAAAAGGAGCTGTGTTCGCTGCGGCGGGAAATTGAGGGGATGGGCCTCTCGGTCTGTTCGGTCGGCGCCTGGAACCTGTGGGAATACAACCTTGCCGGAACGGATCGGAATGCCGCCGGTCACGCCCGGGACATTGTTAAAAAACAGATCGAATGCGCCGCAGCCCTGGGTGCGGACACCGTACTGGTCGTTCCTGGCTGGGTGGGTACAGACTTCGCGCCCGGCATCGTCCCGTATGACGTGGCGTACGACAATGCCCGGTCAGCGCTGGGCGAGCTTGCGCCATTTGCGCACAGCGCGAAGGTATCCATCGGCATTGAGAACGTATGGAACAAGTTTCTCCTGTCTCCCCTTGAGTTCAGAAGGTTTCTGGATGAGATCGGCAGTCCTTTTGTCGGCGCATATTTTGACGTGGGCAATATCATCTACATCGGATACCCCGATCAGTGGATCCGCATCCTGGGAGGGAAGCATATCAAGAAGGTGCATTTCTGCGACTGCAGGGGCGAGCAAGCCGGCCTGGGCATGTTTGTTGACTTGTTTGAGGGTGACGTTGATTTTGAAGCTGTCATGGAAGCGCTTCGGGAGATCGGCTATGACGGCTGGGCGACGGTTGAGTTCCTGCCCAACTACCGCCGTTTCCAGTACCAGTCCATTATCAACGCCAGGCTTTCCCTGGAACGGATCCTGAACATCAAAGCCAAAGAAAAGTAATCTTTCCCAACGCCCATATCTGAGCCGCAATGACGATGAATGCTCTCCGGGTGCGGCCGTTCCAGTCAGAATGTCTGCCGGATACATGCTCCTTAAGGGCGTCGGGCTGAATGACGCAAATGCCGCTGATGGCATGGCGAACCTTTCAGGTGTCGACCCGCTTCATGCGCACTTTTTATACCAAACTCAATCATAAACGCTTTGATGAGGCGGCCTTTTTGCGTCTCCGCGTTGCCTCCTTCATTCGGCGCAGGTTCCGGTCCGCCGCATTCTTTCGGCTGAACGGAGCCATCAAAGATTTTCACCCCATCGGCGTATTACCTCATTCGTTCAGCGTGAAAATGCATTTTCATCCCTGTTTGTGTCGCATGGCGGCATGGATTTTGATATCAGAGCTGACCGGGAGCGTGAAAACATCAACTGCAAAGTGAGAAATTGTTGCCGCACCTGGTATTTGCCGGAGCGCTTCGAACGCCTGCATCATCAACTGCCCCACATGCTTCCGCGCAGCATCAGTTCGGGATGATGACCGTTTTGATTGCCGGACTGTCCTTATCATAGAGGTCCTTCAGTTTCTCTGCCTGGGACAGAGGCAGGGTGTGGGTAACCAGCCGCATTGCGTCAATACGCCCGGAACGGATCAGCTGCAGGGAAAGCGGAAAGGAGATCGCGGGTTCTGCGATCGAAGTAAGCAGCGATTTCTTTTGGAAAACCATGGCATTGACATCGAGACTGGCCCTGTCTCCCTCCCCGAAGGTGACGCCGCAGGCAAGAACATTTCCCCCGTAACCGACAAGCTCGAGCGCCTGCGTACACATGGCAGGCGGCGCAGCCACGATGCAGGAGGCGAAAGGCCCCTCCGAAAGCGCCGCCTCCCGCCAGCCCGGGTTTCCTGTGTACACGACCGTGTCTGCGCCCATTTCACGCGCGATGGCTTCAGCTGTCCGGTTCCGCCGGCTGCCCTGCTCCCGGGCGGCCATGGTGATCCTCCCGGCACCGCGGAAACGGGCATAGGCCGCGCAAAACAAACCGATCGCCCCCATCCCGAAGATGAGAAGGGAGGCACCCGGAGCCGGCGACAAGGTTTCCAGGCAGCGGATCGCCACGGCCAGGGGTTCTGTCATCGAGGCCTGAACAGGGTCAAGCCCTTCGGCGGGATGCAGCTGGTTCTCATGCACGACCAGCTCTTCCGCCATTCCGGATTGCCCCCGCAGCGTGAAACCGCCGCGGCACAAGTCGACCCGGCCGGACTTGCACTCGTCGCAAACGCCGCACATCGTGTTGTCCTCGATGACGACCTGCTGCCCCGGCGTGAAGCGTGCGGCCTCAGCGCCGGATTCGATCACACGGGCGCAGACTTCATGGCCAAGGGGACTGAAATCACTGACCTGACGCAGAAGATGCAGATCCGTTCCACAGACGCCGCAGGCCAGGACCTTCAGGCGCACATCTTTTGTGCCCAGGACAGAGGGCGCGACATTCAGCCTCTTCAGTTCAAATCCCTTTCGGCCCTGCAGACTGATCATGATATCCTCCTCAGAATATTTCGATGGGGATCCCATCCTCAAGGGATCTGTGGCAGCCGGGCTGTGCGATCATTTCAGCGGGATCGCGCTGCTGTCAGCGTCCGGCACCGGATTTTTGCCGTTTCTGTTTGCTCGCACCAGTTCATAGCCCGCGTTGATCTCCAGCACATTTTCCAGATAGAACCGCGCAATGCCCTCACTGTCGCCGCTTGTCCCGGACAGTGCATAGGAAATACTCATATTGCTCGTCAGGGTATTGTTGGGATACTGCAGGGTGAAGGACTGCAATTTGCGAAGAAATTTCTGCCCCAGCTGCTCAATCCCCCCGCCGATGGTCACCCGCTTGATGCCGGTGATGCACACGGCGCTGTAAATGGCGGTGAAAAGCATGGAAGCGACTTCATTGATCTGCTCACTGATCATTTCGTCATCCCTGTCATATGCCCGACTGATGGTCTCCATCGTGAGGCCGCCTGAAGGAATTTCGATCCCGCGTACCGTCAGGGCGCTGCATACCCGTTTGATGATCGCGTCCAGGTTGACATATTGCTCCACGCACCCCCGCATACCGCAGGCACAGTGTTTTCCATGGTAATCCACTGACACATGGCCAATTTCACCCGCGCTGTTTTCCATTCCGGTCAGGAAATCCCCGCCGGCGATGATGCCGGCTCCCAGTCCGTCATATGCATAGATATAGATCAGGTCCTGAACGGCGCGATCCTGTTTCTTCAGATACTTCAGCTCGGCAAATGCCCTGGACATGGACGTATTGCCGATGAATACCGGGATGCCGGTACGGCTTTCCAGCCTTGCAACGGAATCCTCGCTGATGGAAACATGCATGGCCGACCAGGAGAAGGTATGACCGCGCTCAAGGTATATACCGGGAATGTTGATGCACATCACCAGTATTTTCGCTGGATCAGCCAACGGGGACCCCT
>CAZVSG010000100.1:0-7763 GCA_964629345.1 uncultured Christensenella sp.
CCCTTCGCGGTAGGTATACTCCACGCTGTCCATGATCTTTTTCACCATGAAGAAGCCCAGGCCGCCGATGTCCCGTTCTTCGGCGGAAAGCGTCAGGTTCGGGTCCGGCTTCTCGGTCGGGTTATAGGGACGGCCGTTGTCCCTGAAGATCAGGAGGATCTTCCCGTCCGATACGGCGCACTCGATATCCGCCTCCTCAGCCCCGCTGTAACGGATGATGTTCGAATAGATCTCATCAACGGCAATGTTCATTTTTGCGATGATCTTCTTCGGGACGCCGGAAGAAACCAGCGCGTTCTCCATAAACGCGGACGCTTCGGCCATGCTTTCCTCTATAGGCTTCAGGGTGATCCTGTTTTTCGGCATCAGCTTCAGATGGAGCATCGTGATGTCGTCAAACTGCGGCGCCTCGCCCACGAAGCGGTCCACGTCCGCTATTACCGCGCGGCATGTCTCATCTGCGGACGCGTCTCCCAGGGTGTTCAGGATACGGCGAAGACGGCTGTCGCCGTACAGCTCGTTATGGGCGTCGGTCGCCTCCGTCACGCCGTCGGTATACAGGAAGATCTCATCGCCGGGATCAAGCGCCAGTTCGCCTCGGCGATAGCGGAACCCCTCCAGCCCGCCCAGAACGAATCCCGGAGGCGACTTGAAATACTCAAAAGTCCCGTCCCGGCGGCGCACAAGCGGCGGATTGTGCCCGGCGTTGGCAAAGGCGACGGTGTTCCTGTCAAGGTCGAGAATGCCCATCCAGCAGGTGACGAACATCTCCGCGTCATTTCCCTCGCACAGCGCTTCGTTGGTCATCCTCAGGATCTCCGCGACGTCGCCCTCCTTGTCGGCATAGCTTTTGATCAGCGTTTTTGCCTTCATCATGAACATCGCCGCCGTGATGCCCTTTCCGGAAACGTCGGCGACAAGGAAGGCCAGTCGGTTCGCGTCAAGCAGATAGAAGTCGTAGAAGTCCCCGCCCACTTCCTTTGCGGTATCCATGACGGCGAAGATGTCAAAGTCAGCGCGGTCGGGATAGGGCGGGAACACGCTGGGCAGCGAGGAGGACTGGATGATCTTCGCGACCTCCAGCTCCTTGTCGATCCTCGCCGCGGCTTCCGCGATGTACCCTTTCAGCGTGACGACGGTGGTGTTGATGTCATCGGACAGGGAGACGAATTCCTCATTGGTGCGGACATCCACCGACACGTCCAGGTTCCCGCCGGTGATCTCGCTGAGGGTCGTGTTGATCTTCTGGATGTTCTCCACGACCAGCTTTTTGACCAGGAAATAGACAAGGACAAACAGCATGGCGAACACAAGGATCTCCATGAACACTGTCACGTAGACGGACAGGTCCCTTGAAAACAGCACCTCGCTGACAGGCTCGACGGCGATGATGTAATAGCCCTCGGTCAGGGCGTACATGAAGTAGCTGTCCCGGCCGTATACCGGGCTTGTGAAGCGGGTGTATTCGGGCATGGTCGGCCTGTCGATCCAGATGCCGGTCCGGTCGAGGCTCTGCCCCTCCTTGTGATGGGGATCGCTGACGATGGTCCCGTCGTCCCCCGCGATGATGATGAAACCGCTTTCCCCCACGTGCCGGTTTCTGGTCGCTCCGACCACCTGCCCGCCGATGTCCCGCCGAAATCGCTCCGCGTTATAACCCACCTGAACGAAGCCGCGGCCCGTCAGCGCCACGCCGGCATATTTCATATAGGTCCCGTCCTTGGAAATGGGCTGATAGCCCTGGACCAGCTCGTCCGTTCCGCCAAGCAGGACCATGAACTCCCCTGACTGCTCGCCGACACTCATATCAAAGCCGATATACGCGGGATTGGTCGAATGGGTGATGATCCCTCTCTTGTCGATCACGTTGATCTCGGAGAAATCGTTCCCGGACAGACTGCTGATCCTGACAAGCAGTTCATCGGTGATCATCTCGGCATCGTTGAGCACCTTGGCCACGCCGCGCGTCAGGCGGAGCAGGTTTTCATCGGAAGCGTCCTCGATGTCCGCTGTTACGTCCTCAATGTTCAGCCGCAGCAGCGCTTCACTGTTTCTGTCGGTAAACCTCGTCTGCAGGACATAGGTGAAAAAGCTCGTGATGGAGAAGGCCATGAGAACGACCAGCAGCAGCCATCTGGAAAAAGACTGCGACAGCTTCCTGTGCTCATTCTTGGGGCGCAGTTTCTCTTTGCCAAGGATGGACACGGCCAGCACGGCAAACATGACGGAAAGGGAGTTTGTCAGGATCATCGGCACAGAGCAGCTCTGCACGTAGATGAACGCCGTCTGCACGTCGTCCATGTTGGTGAAGAAGATCATCAGCATGTGCAGGACTTCCATCACAAGGCCTGCGGCAAAGCCGTAGAACCAGGCGGGCTTCTTGTCGTCGAACATCCACTTCCGCAGCGCCGCGCCGAAAAATCCGGCGATGACCGTTGCCGCGGAGCAGGCAAGCTGCGTGTTGGCCCCCGCGCCCCAATAGACGGCGAACCACCGCTCAGCGCCGCCGATAAGGCCTGCGATGATGCCGGCCGGCGCGCCGAAGATCAGCCCCGCGCTCAGCGGCGCCGCGTCACGGGCGTTGATGATGGCGCCGCTGACCGGTACGCCAAATTCGGTGCCGAAGATCGCCAGAACGCCGAATACGAGGCCGTACAGGATCTGCTGCGGCCACTTGCCAAGCCTGCCCAGCGCGGTCCTTCTGCTGAATGAATAGAGCGCGGCGGAGGCGATGACCGGAAGGACAGCGACAAGGGCGAGTCTTGCGTACGGCATATCGATCCCTTACTCGATCGAAAGGATGTCCGCAAAACCCGTCACTTCGAAAACTTCCATCACGGTATCGTTTGCGCCCCGGACGGTCATGCGCCCCTGCCTGTTCATCGTCTTCTGCGCAAAGAGCAGCACGCGAAGCCCCGCGGATGAGATGTATTCAAGCGCCGTCAGGTCAAAGGCCAGTTCGGTGATGCCCTCAAGGCCCTGCTTCAGCTCCGCTTCCAGATGGGGGGCCGTCGTGGTATCCAGTCTTCCTTCCAGCGCGACTGTCAGTGACTTGCCGTTTAGGGTGCTGTTGATCTTCATGTTCTTCTCCTTCCGTTTGATCGGCTGTCTTCTGTCCGGCTCCTGCAGACGGTTCCATCCGGGGCGGGCGGCCAAACATGCTTTGACCGGCGCAGAAGCAGTGCCGGCAGGGGGTCTTTTCTCGCCGGTCCGCAGCGTGGATCAGGGTCGCGTCATCCTTCCCGATGTGGTCCGGCCTGTCCCCGGCCTCTGTGCCGTTTTTGCTGGTCCCATCCTAACACAGGAGCCGGAGGCGCTCAAGGGCGCGCGCGGAAGGCCCCGCCCGTGCCTTACGCCTTCTCTCTCCTGAGCTTCCTCTGTGTGCGGACGACCGTCGTCTGCAGAAGGTACATGTTCGTCGCGGTGATGGGATAATCCATGAGCATGTCAATGATGAGGATGATGCCCATCGTCTCCGGAGGGAGCCCGAACTGCGTCAGGATCAGCGCGTAGACGGACAGGGTGCCGCCGGGCACGGGCGGGACCGCGAGCGCCAGCATGGGGACGATCAGCAGCAGGATCAGGACCGTGAGACCCGTGATGGGAACGGACCGGTTCAGCATCAGGGCAGGAAAGAGAGCGACCCAGTAGGCGGACAGGCCCCCCTTGCTCAGGATCAGGCCGATCGGCACCCCAAACCCGGCCAGGCGTTCCTCCACGCCCTGCCTGTTGCTAATCTCATTCATCATCGTGCTGTACGCGGCCAGGGACGAGGCCGTCGTCAGGGCGACCAGCGTACCTGCGGAAAAATCGCTCCACGCCTTGACAGGTGAAACGCGCTGCGCCCGCGCAAACGAGATCAGCCGAACCAGGAACACGGCAGCGAGCGAAAGCGGTATCAGCAGCAGCGAACCGCCCAGGGAGAGAAGCGAGTCCAGCCCGCCGTCCAGGATGATCTTGGCGAGATTGAGCGTGATGCTGACATACATGCCCATCATCACGAAACCCATGATCCGCCCGAACATATCATGAAGCACGTCGCAGACGTCCTTGAGGGGCTTTGCGCGCTCTCCAAGCATCAGCATGACCAGGCCCATCACGCAGGCAAGGAACAGGATCTGCAGAACGTTGCCCTGGACAAAAGGAGTGATCACGTTGCCCGGGACGACCCCCAGGAGCATATCGACCAGCCCCTTGAGCGTCCGGCTGACCGAGCCGTCCGAGCCGGACCAGGCAACGGGATAGAAGAACAGGTTGATCGCGAGCACGAGCGTGCTGCACAGAAAACACCAGAACACATAGCCTTTGACTGTTTTTGCGCCGACGCTGCCAAGCTCCGCGACGCGTCCCATGCTGTAGATCGAGCGCATGACGGACAGGAGGATGATCACCTGCGACACGGCGACGAGCGCGCGCAGAAACACGTCGCGAAGGGGCGTGATCAGGATCATGTTCACCGTCGCCCCGGCGCCTGTGAGCGAGAGCAGGAAACCCGCCCCCAGGCCGGAGACGATGGCGGTCAACAGCGCCAGGAGCGGTTTCGTCTTTCGCTTGGGCAGCGGCCATGTATAGACGTTCGCCCCGCCGGCGTAGTGGAAGCCCGGCGCGAGGCCGAGCATGCCCAGCAGATCGTCGCGGGCTGACTCATCATCATCGCCGCGCGTCAGGTCAAGCCTGTCGCCCGCCGCGTGAAGCTCGATGCACGAGCTGCTGAGGCGCTTGCGCACGGTCAGGGCGCAGGACGCGCTCTCGCCCAGGGTGTCGCGAAGCCGCAGAAGGATCTCCTCGATCGACAGGCGGAGCCGAAGCGCTTCGCGCCGCTGCATGCCATGCTCCCCCGCGATCTGAACAACGTAATCGGATGCTTCATCGATCGCGGTATTTGACAGCGTAAACTCCCTCGCGCCCGCCGTGTTCTTCATCACGCACCCTCCCTGCCCCGGTATGCAAACACAGGCTTCAAAACGCGGCGCGCCCCGAATCCGTGCACAATGCAGACATCATACAAGACAGACAGGCTCAATACAATCTTCCGGCGCGCCAAACACAGAATGAGCGCAAAAGGGGAGAAATGCTCCATGTGAGCATTCTGCGGATCTATCCTGACAGCGCCGGATGCTTTTGAACGGCCCTCTCCCTCGATTCATACTGAACGAAGGAGGAAACGCACCGATGGGGCGGGAATTTCCGGCGGCTCAGCTCAGCCGAAAGAATCCGATGATTCGTCTTCCTCTCCAGCCATTGAAAGCCCGTTTTCAGTGGGGAGAAACCGCACCGGAACGGTAAGCCCGGGCGGCTTGCCGCCCGGAACGAAAGCGGAGATCGCGGTGACGAAACGGAGCCTGCGCCGAATGAAAGAGGCGTCGCGGAGGCGAAAAAGGTTATCTCATCAAAGCGTTTGCGATGGAGTCTGGTGTCAGTTTGTAACGTCCGTTTATCAGCACAAGCACATCCCGGCTCGTTCCCGGACGGATGCAAGGGTGGGGCCGCAGGTCACAGCGGGTGAGGCGCATCATTTTCACGCAGCCCGGGATTCCGCTTCAAATAATCCTTCTGTGTCAATGCAAACAGACAGCTGTCCTGAAACCCCATACAGCAATGGTAGTATTCCTTTGCGAACCCTTCGCGCAGGAATCCGGCTTTTTCCAATACCCTCCCTGACGCAGGATTGTTGACGGAATGTGAGGCCTCGATACGGTTGATGCCCACCCGGGCAAACATGAACTGCAGGACGGCTTTCACCGCCTCTGTCGCGTATCCCCTGGACCAATGCTGCCGGGCGACGCAGTATCCCATGATCGCTTTCCGGTCATGGTCGTCCACGCCGACGACCGAAACGGAGCCGATCAGCCTGCCCGCCAGTTCGATGCCCCACTGGTATGTGCGGGCATTGTCATAGTCAAATACAGCCTGTATATACCCGCGGCTGTAGGCGACGCTTTCATGGGGCGCCCATCGCTCGTACCTGCAAACCTCGGGGTCGCTCATCCAGGAGAAGACGTCCTGCGCGTCCTCCGGCATGATCCTGCGGAGAAGCAGCCTTTCAGTATAAATCTCTTTTGTCCCGATGTGCGTCATTCCGTAATTTTCCATATCCTGTTCCTTAAAACTGATAAACCGATCAGGAAGTTCTTTGATTTTGGAGCATTTACAACGCGTCCGCTTTCTTAAGGAGGCTTGACAAACAAATCCTTCCGGTGTCTGTCCGGCGAGGCTCATTTATGATGACCCCGCCTGACGGTACAAAGACCGGGGGCGGAAGCGTCACGTTTGCCGTATCCCGGCTGCTGACGGACCGCCCTGGGAACCTTTTCGTGATCCGTCTCTTGTCAGGCACAGCGCCGGACAAACAAAACAGGATGTGTTCCTTTACAGTTTGTCCTTGATGAAGTCAAGGATGATGCCGTGTACCTCCCAGCTCCAGAAGCCCCCTTCATGAGGCGCGTCATCCACGCAGACAGCCTGCACGTCGGCGCCGGCGTCAAAAAGCCGATGGAACATGGTGATCATTTGATGATAAGGTACAACAGTGTCTGCATCGCCGTGCAGGAGAAGGAAAGGCGGATAAGGTTTCCCGGCTTCCACATAGTTCACCGGGCTGATATCATGCAGCAGTTTCTTCAGATCCTGTTTGCCCGCCAGCGCGCGGAAGATGTTTTTCTCCGGGTTTGGGTCCGCTGTGACGTATTCCAGCAGCGGTTCCATGCTGGTGGGGCCGAAGCATTCCACGACCAGGCTCACTGCGTCGGACTCCTCGGGATACTCGCCCGTTTTAAAGCGCGGGTCATCTCCGGTCAGGCCTGACAGCAGCGCTGTGTTGCCCCCGGATGAGGTGCCGAAGATGCCGATCCTCGCACCGTCAATGTTGAAGTCCTTCCGGTTGTGACGGAGGAAACGGATGGCCGTCTTGACATCCTGCAGATAGGCGGGGAATGGATTCATCTCCAGGCAGTTTCGGTGGGTGACGGACGCAACAGCGATGCCGTTCCTGGCATAGTAAGCCAACTGAGCCAGCTCATAGCCGATGTTGGGGAGCTGAAACCCGCTGCCCTGTACGAACACCACGAGGGGCAGCGGTTTCCCTTTTTCCCCGATGCCCCAGGGCGTTATGAGCGCCATTTTCAGTTCCTGCCCCGACGCCTTGGAGTAGACGACGTCCAACCGGACGTCCACAAGCCCCTCCATGCCGGGGTTGCTCGCGACATGCCGGATGGAAGGGTACGGTTCTCTGAGCCCGCGCTCGATATCGATGCGTACGCGGTTGTAAGCGATGAGGTATTCATTTTCCCTGCCAAAAGGATGGGCCATGTCCGTTCCCGCGAACCATGGATAGGGACGGTCGCTGTCACATTCGCCCCGAAGCAGGCCGTTGACACCCTTCAGCAGCTCATCGACGATCGACGCGTCTTCCAGGCCTTTGCCGTGTCCGGTCAGGATGTGGTCAAAATCAGTCCGGTGCGTATGCTGCAGTTTCTCAAGCGCTTCCCTGAGCACTTTCATGGGACAGGATTCCGCCAGCTGCATCCACAGATGCCCGTTGACCGCATCCCCGGTGAACAGAATGCGGTGCTTCCGGCATAACAGGGCAACGCTCCCCGCCGTATGTCCGGGAACCGGAACAACCTCCAGATCGATCCCGCCAAGGTCAAAAACCATGTCCTCTTCAAGAGGCATCAGTCTGCAGGGGCTCAAGCCGGAGCGCTTCAGCTCCTCCGCTTCCGGGAGCCTGAAGTGCTCGTCATGCAGCTTGAAGTCCGCCGGAT
>CAZVSG010000101.1:0-3421 GCA_964629345.1 uncultured Christensenella sp.
TCTTGAGCGCATCCTGAAGGAAACGCAGGGGTGCGGCATCCGCCTGATCGCGACGGACGGCGTGTTCTCCATGGACGGCTACGTCGCGAAACTTACGGAGATCTGTGACCTGGCGGAGAAATATGATGCCCTGGTGATGGTGGATGACAGCCATGCCACCGGGTTCATGGGCAGGACCGGGCGCGGCACGCATGAGCACTGCGGCGTCATGGGCAGGGTCGACATCATCACCGGCACCTTCGGCAAGGCGCTGGGCGGGGCCTCCGGCGGCTTCACCGCTGCCAGGAAGCCCATCGCGGACCTCCTGCGCCAGCGTTCCAGGCCTTACCTGTTCAGCAACTCCCTGTCGCCTGCCATCTGCGCGGCGACGCTCAAGACGCTGGACCTGCTGGAGGCCTCCACGGAGCTGCGTGACAAGGTGCACAGAAACGCCGCCTATTTTCGGGAGAAGATGTCGGGACTGGGCTTTGACATGCTGCCCGGCGAACATCCCATCGTGCCCGTGATGCTCTATGACGCCCACGTTGCCCGGGAGATGGCCGCCAGGATGCTGGATCAGGGCGTCTACGTCGTCGCGTTCAGTTACCCGGTCGTGCCGATGGGGAAGGCGCGCATCCGCACCCAGATGTCCTCCGCGCATCGCTTTGAGGACCTGGATTTTGCCGCCGAGGCTTTCCGCCGGGTCAAGAAGGACATGAATCTGTAGCAAGCTGAAAGGAATTCCCATGAGCGAAACGACCAGAAAACCCGTCCTCTTTTCCGGGATCCAGCCCTCCGGACAGATCCAGCTGGGCAACTATATCGGCGCCATAAGGAATTTCACCCTGCTCCGGCACGATTATGACTGCCTCTTCTCTATCGTTGACCTGCACGCGCTGACCACCAGGC
The DNA here is from genome assembly GCA_964629345.1 of uncultured Christensenella sp. Classification (GTDB taxonomy): domain Bacteria; phylum Bacillota; class Clostridia; order Christensenellales; family Aristaeellaceae; genus UBA6115. The sequence continues at coordinate 889 of CAZVSG010000101.1, forward strand.
AGGACCCGGCCGGCCTGCGCCGGAAGACCCTTGAACTGGCCGCGCTGTACATCGCGTCCGGCCTGGACCCGGAGGAGAACATCATCTACTGCCAGAGCCACGTCCCCCAGCATGCGGAGCTGGCCTGGGTTCTCAACTGCTTCACCTATATGGGCGAGCTGAGCCGGATGACCCAGTTCAAGGACAAGGCAGCCCGGCACCGGGACAACATCAACGCGGGGCTGTTCACCTATCCGGTGCTGATGGCGGCCGACATCCTGCTGTATCAGACGTCCCTGGTCCCGGTGGGAGCCGACCAGAAACAGCACCTGGAGATCACCCGCGACGTCGCGCTGCGGTTCAACGCGCTCTACGGCGACGTGTTCACGGTCCCTGAGCCCTATATCCCCAAGGAAACCGCAAAGATCATGAGCCTAACGGAACCTGCGAGGAAGATGTCCAAATCCGATCAGGAGGACAGCTACATCGCGCTCACCGACACACCGGATACGGTCCGGCGCAAGTTCAGGCGCGCGGTCACCGACTCGGACGCCGAGATCCGCTTTGACCCGGAGAACAAGCCCGGGGTCAGCAACCTGCTGGTGATCCTCTCCGCGCTGGGCGGGGAAGGGATGGACGCTTTATGCGCCCGCCTTTCCGCTCAGGGCTACGGCGTGCTGAAGGAGGAAACAGCCCAAGCTGTCATCGCAGCGCTGGCGCCGATCCAGGAGAGGTTCCATCAGCTGATGGCCGACAGGGGCTATCTGACCGCGGTGCTGAAGAACAACGCGGAGCGGGCGCAGATGATGGCGCTGCGAACGCTGCGGAAAGTGTACAAAAAGGTCGGGCTGTACCAGCCTTCGTGAGGTGAACGCGATGATCAGGCTTCCGTTCCCGGCAGAGTCGCCCTACCCCCGCGGGCTCACGCTCTGGGAGCCGGCGGGAAAACCCCGCGGGATCATCCTCATCTCACACGGCATGGCCGAGCACATCGCGCGCTACGATGAGCTGGGGAAGGCGCTGGCAAATGCCGGGTACCTGGCAGCAGGGTATGACCATCTGGGGCATGGGAAAAACGCGCCGGTAAAAGGATTCTTTGCCGAAAAGGGCGGCTGGGACAGGGCTGCCAGAGACCTTCATGATGTGATGCGGTTTCTCTCCGCGCGCGCATCGGGCGTGCCCCGGATCCTTTTGGGGCACAGCATGGGCAGTTTCCTGGCGCGTGAAGCTGCGCTTTCGCATCCTGACAGCCTGGATGCCCTTGTGCTGTCCGGCACGGGCTGGCAGGGAAAGGCGCTGTGCATGTCGGGACTGATCCCGGCCAGCTTGATCTGTTTGCTCGGAGGAGCCAAAAAACCGTCCGGGTTCCTTGACCGCCTGGCCTTCTCCGCCAACAACAGACCCTTCCGGTCGGAAGGCGGCACGGCCTTTGACTGGCTCAGCCGCGACAAGGCGGAAGTCAGGAAATATGTTGACGACCCGCTGTGCGGTTTCGTCTTTACCGCTGGCGGCTTCAGGGATCTGTTCACAGGGCTTTTGCGCCTGACCCGGATGGATCGCCTGAAAACGCTTCCCAAGGATCTGCCGGTGCTGCTGATTTCCGGCGGGGAGTGCTCCGTCGGCAAACGCGGCGAAGGTCCCAAGGCGGTCGCCGGCCAGTACCGCAACGCCGGGCTGAAGAATGTGACCGTGAAGATCTATGAGGGCGCGCGGCATGAGCTCTTCAATGAAATCAACAGGGAACAGGTCAGGAAGGACCTGATCCGCTGGCTGGATGATCCATTTATGCCCGAAACGGAGGGAACAGAATGATGTTTAAAACCTATCCGGGGGACATCACCAAGGTCCACGGCATCCGTGTGGGACAGGCGCAGAACGAGAGTGCGCTCACCGGGGTCACTGTGGTCCTGGGACCCAGGGACGGTGCCAAGGCGGGGGTCAGCGTGCGGGGGGCCGCGCCGGGCACCAGGGAGACGGATGTATTGAAACCCGGAAACCTGGTGGAGGTCGCCCACGCGGTCGTCCTAAGCGGCGGCAGCGCTTTCGGCCTGGCGGCCGCGGACGGCGTGATGCGCTTCCTGGCCCAGTCGGGCATCGGCGTGGACATGGAGGTGAACCGCATCCCCATCGTGCCCGCTGCGGTGCTGTTTGACCTCGGCGTGGGGGATCCGAACGCCGCGCCGGACGCCGCGATGGGCAGGGCCGCCGCGACAAACGCATCCAAAGGGGTGCAGCAGGGGCCTTTCGGCGCCGGGATCGGCTGCACCGTGGGCAAGCTGGTCCAGAACGCCGTCCCGCAGAGGGGCGGGATCGGCTCGGCTTCCATGACCCTGCCGGAAGGGATCACGGTCGGCGCGATCGTCGCCGTCAACGCGGTGGGGGATGTGTTCCACCCGCAGACAGGGGTCTGCATCGCCTCCGCGCACCTGCCCGACGGCTCCCAGGTGCTGGCGGAGGGGCTGCTGCACGGCGCTTCGCCTGTTCCCATGCAGATGCGCATCCCGGCGCCCGGGTCCAACACCACCATCGGCGTCATCGCGGTGGACTGCAGGCT
>CAZVSG010000101.1:3431-7754 GCA_964629345.1 uncultured Christensenella sp.
CCGCCTGGCAGACGTCGCGCACGACGGCTTGGCCCGCACCATCCGGCCCTGCCACACCCAGATGGACGGGGACACCCTGTTCGCCCTGGCGACGGAGCGGGTGTTGCAGGACGTCAACTTTGTCAAGTTGTGCGCCGCCGCGCAGGAGGTCACCGCGCGCGCCGTGGCCAATGCGATCCTGTACTCCATGCAATGATCATCGGCATCGGGACGGACCTATGCCAGGTGGAAAGGATGGGCAGACTGCTTGAGGACAGCGCGTTTCTCAAGCGGTATTTCCATCCTGAAGAGCAGGCATACATCCTCTCCCGCGGCACTTTTTCCGCCTCCAGCATGGCGGGCTGCTACGCGGCCAAGGAAGCCTTCGTCAAGGCGCTGGGCAGCGGCTTTTCAGGCGTCAGACCGGAGGATATCGTCATCGGCCACGGGGAGGGCGGCGCGCCGTATTATGCCCTGAGGGGCAGCGCCGAAGCGGCCGCCGGAAAGGCCGGCGTCATCAAAACCCATCTGAGCATCACCCATGACGGCGGCATGGCGCTGGCGTTTGCCGTGCTGGAAGGGGAGTCAAATGCGTTTCATCCTGACGCCTGAGCAGACGCGCGCGCTGGAGGCGCGCGCCTTTTCGCTGGGGACTCCCTCCCTTCTGCTGATGGAGAACGCCGCCCGCGCGGCGCATTCGGCGCTGAAATCCATCCTGGGCGGCGTTGAGGGCAAGGACGTCCTGTACCTCATCGGCACGGGTAACAACGGCGGAGACGGACTGGCCATGGCCCGGCTGTGCAGGCTGGAGGGCGGCAAACCCCGGATCCTTCTGACGGGGGAGCCGAAGACGCCCGACGCGCTGGCCAATCTTTCCTATGCCAAGGCGCTGGGGATCCCCGTTAATGAATGGGATGCGGCAGGGGGAGAAGGCACCCTTCTGCCTATGCCCGATGCCGTCGTCGACGCGGTGTACGGCACGGGATTCCATGGGGAACTGCCCGGCCTTATCGGCAGGCTCGCCGGGATCGTAAACCGGTGGGCAGTGCCGGTCATCGCCCTCGACGCGCCCAGCGGCATGGACAGCCTGTGCGGCGGGGTTTCGGGCGAATGTTTCTCCGCGTCCCATACCACCGCGCTCGGACACCTGAAGACCGGGCTCTGCCTGACCCGGCACCCTGAGATCACCGGGGAGCTGCTTTGCGTGCCCATCGGCATTCCGGAGAAGGCCTATGATATCTTCAGGGAAGACACGCTGATTTCCGCGCTGGAGCCGGAGGACCTGAAAGGGCGGCTGCCCAGGCGGGCCGTGAACGCCCACAAGGGAGACTGCGGCCGCATCCTTTTGTATATGGGCAGCATGGGCATGGCCGGAGCGGCCGGGATGGCTGCCCAGGCGGCAACAGCCTGCCTGCGCTCCGGCGCCGGGCTTGTACGCATCGCCTGCGAGACTGGCATCATCCCCATCCTGCAGACCCTGGTTCCCAATGCGATGTGCGTGTCCGTAGGCCAGGCGATGGCGGAACGGAAAGAGTATGACGTCTTTGCCGCCGGCTGCGGGTTGGGGATGTCGGAGGAGATCCGGGAGAACATCATGGCCCTCTGGCGCAGGGATCTGCCCAGCGTCTGGGATGCCGACGCGCTGAATCTGCTGGCAGGGCACCCGATGGACCTGGGGGAGAAGGCGGTCATCACGCCCCACCCGGGGGAAGCCGCCCGTCTGCTGGGCTGGCCGACGGAAAGGATCCTCAGCGCTCCCCTGGATGCGGCGGAAGCCCTTCAGCGGAAATACGGCTGCACCGTCGTCCTGAAGGGCGCGGTCAGCGTCATCAGGGATCAGGGGAACACGGCGCTGAACCTGGAAGCTTCGCCGGCCCTCGCCAAGGGTGGCAGCGGGGACGCGCTCACCGGGGTCATCGCCGCGCTCCTGGCGCAGCAGCCGGGGCTCCCGTCCTTTGAATCCGCCAGGACCGCCTGCCTCTGGCACGGGATGGCCGGTCAGGAAGCCGCCCGCCGGATGGGCGTCCTCTCCCCCCTGACCTCCGACGTCATCGGCTGTCTCGGCACAGTCAGCCTGCAGTAAGAAGCATATAGAAGAGAACGCCTGCGGTTCCGCAGGCGTTCATCTTATTGGCCGGCTGAATAACAGCGGTCCATGCTGTAATAGTTCGGAGCTTCCTTGGTGATGAAGATGTCATGCGGATGGCTCTCGGTCAGCCCGGCGCCGGTGATGCGGACAAATTCCCCGTTCCGGCGCAGTTCGTCGATGGTCCCGGCGCCGCAGTACCCCATGGCGCTGCGCAGACCGCCCATCAGCTGGAACACCGTGTCCGCCAGCGAACCCTTGTAGGCCACCCTGCCCTCGACACCTTCGGGTACCAGTTTCTTCAGATCCTCCTGGAAATACCGGTCGGCGGAGCCGTGCGCCTGCTGCATCGCGCCCAGGGAGCCCATGCCGCGGTAGACCTTGAAGGAGCGCCCCTGGAAGATCTCATTCTCGCCCGGGCTTTCCTCCGTGCCGGCGAACAGGCCGCCCAGCATGACCGCGCTTGCGCCGGCCGCGATGGCCTTGGCGATATCGCCCGAATACTTGACCCCTCCGTCCGCGATCACCCGGACGCCATGCCTGTCGGCCTCCTCGGCGCAGTCCGCGATGGCGGTGATCTGGGGCACGCCGGTGCCCGCCACGACGCGGGTCGTGCAGATGGAGCCCGGGCCGATGCCTACCTTGACACAGTCCGTGCCGGCCAGGATCAGATCATGGGTCGCCTTGGCCGTGGCGACGTTGCCTGCGATCAGTGTCACATCCGGGAAGGCTTTCCGCAGTTTTTCCACCGCCTCCAGCACACCGCGGCTGTGGCCGTGCGCGGTGTCCAGGGAGATCACGTCGACTTTCTGCTCAATGAGCATCCCTGCCCTGGCGATCGTTTCGCCGTTCACGCCCACGGCGGCCGCGCACAGCAGCCTTCCCTTGCTGTCCTTGGCGGAGTTCGGGTATTTGATGTTCTTCTCGATGTCCTTGATGGTGATCAGGCCCTTCAGCCGGAATTGCCCGTCGACCAGGGGCAGTTTCTCGATCCTGTGGGCAGCCAGCAGCTTTTTGGCGTCTTCCAGCGTGGTCCCCACCGGCGCTGTCACCAGGTTCCTGCTGGTCATCACCTCGCCGATCGGGCGCGTCTCATCCTCCTCAAAGCGCAGGTCCCGGTTGGTGAGGATGCCGACGAGCACCATGTTCCCGTCGGTGATGGGTACGCCGGAGATCCGGTAGCGCGCCATGAGCGCTTTCGCGTCGGACACGAGGTGGGAAGGGGACAGGTAGAAGGGATCGGTGATCACGCCGTGCTCGCTCCGCTTGACCTTGTCCACGTGCGAGGCCTGTTCCTGCATGGTCATGTTCTTGTGGATGACGCCCAGGCCGCCCTCCCGCGCCAGTGCGATGCCCATGCGCGAATCCGTGACCGTATCCATCGCCGCCGACAAAAGGGGTACGTTCAGACGGATCCTGGGGGTGAGCTGGACGGAGAGGTCCACGTCACGCGGAAGGACCTCGCTCTTCTGCGGCACCAGCAGCACGTCGTCAAAGGTCAGCCCTTCCCGCAATGGTTCCTTGTACACGGTGTTATTCCTCCTTGCCGTAGACCGGCATGTCCCCGGGGCCGTCAGGATTGGTTTTTTTGGAGAGGAGAGGGCTGTTGCGCCTGACATAGAAAACCAGCGAATAGACAGCCAGCGCGACGCCCAGCCACAGGGTCCACAGGTGGACCGGGGCTCCCAGACGGTTCAGCTGGCCGTGAAAAAAACACAGGCCAAGGGCGAGCACCATGATGAACTGCGCCGCCTTGCCCGCGGGCAGCGCGGAGACGACCACTTTCTTTCTCAATAGCAGCAGCCCGCCCAGCATCATCAGGGCCTCCTTGATGAACAGGATGAGGATGGCGCTCCAGGGCGCGATGCCCTTCACTCCCAATGAAACCATCACGGACAGCACCATGAGCTTATCGGCCAGCGGGTCTGCCAGCTTGCCGAAGTCTGTGATCAGGCTGTATTTCCTGGCGATCCATCCGTCCAGGATGTCTGTGAGGCTGGCGAAAACAAAAACAGCCAGCGCCCACATCATCTGATCCCTGAAGATCAGCAGCACAAAAACGGGGATCAGCAGCAGGCGCAGGATGGTCAGTGAATTGGGCAGGTTCAGGATGCTTTGCTTCTCTTTCTGCATTGGATCCCCTCCTCGCGGTTGCGCGTATTATAGCATGCAGGGGGAAGCGCTTCAAATCAATCTTCATCCTGATAGTGTCAAGATGTTGTAGGTGGTCAAGCGACAGAATGAGCCAGAAGGCCGTG
>CAZVSG010000102.1:0-7707 GCA_964629345.1 uncultured Christensenella sp.
AGGCGCTGCAAAAGGCTGATGCAGACAAAGTGGCGACACCCGCTGACTGGCGCCCTGGACAGGATGTCATCATCCCCACTGCCGGATCCTGCGGCACTGCCAAGGAGCGTATGGAGAGCAAGGATGAAGACAAGTATTGCCTGGATTGGTTTATGTGCTTCAAGCGGGAGAAAAAGGCTTAATCGATACGGCTGCCGGAAAGGCCTGCTTGACAGGCCTTTCTTCTTGTACGCCCGCCGTCAAAGCGCGGCATGACAACCAATTGAATTGCCGATGCATCATGGGAGAAGCAATTCTGAGCGGCTTCATTGAACCGATATTCAGGTTCTTTTTGGCATATGACAGAAACACGGCTTTACAAGCGGTTGCGGCATTGTTATAATCCAGCCGAAATTGTGAAAGGCGGCACGCATGTTCAATATCGGTTTTTCCGAGCTGCTCATCATCCTGCTCGTCGCTTTCCTGGTGGTGGGGCCGAAAGACCTGCCGAAGGTGGCGCGGGCACTGGCCCGTTTTGTGCGGTATCTGAAGGCGAAATGGGCGGAATTCCTTGAGGAGACCGAATTGGACGACACGTTGAAGGAGTTCCGCTCCGCGGGGGACGAGATCAAGCAGGCGGCTAGAGAAGCCTCCCCGATGGAGGAGTTGAAACAAGCTAGGGAAGAAACCCGATCGGCTTTCAGCGATGCGAAAAAAACCACAGAAAGCCGGCCTGACACGATGGATAAGGAGGAGGAAATACTATGAGGCTTGGCGTACTGGAGATCGTCCTGATTCTGGTCCTGGCGCTGGTGCTGTTTGGCGGCAAAAAGCTCGCCGGGGTTGGAAAAGCGCTGGGGCAGAGCATCAAGGAGTTCCGGAAGGAGCTGAAACCCGATGGTAAGGAAAAGGACGGGGAGACTCCGCCGGATGAAGATAAAAACGCCTGATTACGGCGATTGATACCATGAAAGGCAAAAGAGAAAAAAGACCTGCAGCAGGTAAGCAGCGCTTTTCAGAACACCTCATCGCGCTGCGGGGGGTGCTGCTCAGGATGGCGCTGGCCGTCCTGGCCTGCTTTATCGTAGTTTTCTATGTTTTCTGCAGGCCGCTGACAGACTTCATCCTTCACCCGGTGACTGAGCGAGGCATCCAGGTGATTGCCACCAGGGTATCGGAGTCGCTGATGATGCAGATCAAACTGAGCCTGGTTACAGCCCTTGCCGCCAGCATGCCGCTGCTGATCTGGCAGGTGTGGCGCTTTGTTTCCCCGGCGCTGTACCCGAAGGAAAAGAAGCTGTTCCTGCCTCTGTTCATGGCCATGGTGCTCCTTTTCGCAGGCGGTATCGTGTTTTCCTACATGACGGTTTTCCCGCTGGCCATCAACCTGTTCTATGAGGCCGGGGCGGGGATTGCAACCTCTATGTGGTCGGTGGAGGGTTATTTCAACTTTGTCTTGTCCTTCATTTTGCCCTTCGGGCTGATGTTTGAGCTGCCGGTTGTCATTTACCTTTTGGCCCGGCATGGAAAAGTCAGCGGGCAGTCTTTGTCCCGCGCCAGGCGGTATTTTATCCTGGGCGCGGCTGTTGCCGCGGCCATCCTGACCCCGCCGGATGTCGTATCCCAGGTTCTGCTTTTGCTACCGTTGCTTGCTTTATACGAGCTGAGCGTCCTGATTGCGCGCTTCGCCAACCGAAAAACGGTTGAAGAAAAAATCGCCTGATCCATTGATTTTTTTATTTTGTTTTTGACATATGCCACTTGACACCGGGTTTGTGACGGGAATAGAATCAGGAAAAATCAAGGGAGGCTTTTTTATGGCTACTTTGCAAACACGCCGTGAGTTCCTCAAGACGTCCGGGAAAGTTTTCGCCGGAGTCGCGCTGACCAGCGCCGCACTTCCCCTGCTGAAAGTTTCGGCGGGGGCAGCCCCTGCAATAGAGGCCGCTCCGTATCCGTTTCCCTATGTAAAGCTTGACCCCCAGGCTACGCTGGAAAGGGGATATAAGAGCTACTATGAGTTCGGCGGCTGCGGCATGGGCGCGTTTGAAGCCATCATCGGTCAGCTGGCGGAGATAACCGGGTATCCTTTCAACCAAGTGCCCGTTCAGATGGTTGCCAGCGCTTCCGCCGGCTTCGGCGCGGGTACCCTTTGCGGGTCTTTGGCCGGCGCAATCATGGCGGTTGGGCTGGTTCTCGAGCCCGCCGACGCGAAAAAAGTCACCGCGGACCTCTTCAAATGGTATAAAGAAACGCCTTTCCCCGGCTACCAGCCCGAAATCAAGAACCCTACAACGGTTTCAGGTTCCATTGACTGCCTGGATTCCTGCAGCGAGTTCATGGCTGCCGCGAATGTCAAGATGGGCGATGACGCGCGGAAAGCCAGATGCGCCAGCGTGACCGGCGAGACCGCTGCCAAGGCAGTGGAGCTCATCAATGCGCTCAGGGGCCTTTGATTCATCAAGTGACTTGAACCGGCCTTAAAATGTTTCCGGTTTTGAGAAAATCAAACGCATGGATATCCCTGACAGGCTGCCGTGGAATAACCTGCGGCAGCCGTTCTCTTTCCATCTTTTTTCTTCTACAATGCCTGGAAACTCACTGCTGATTATTCTTAAACAAGAAATTTTCCCAGGATATTGACATATGCCGGATACCTGCTATGATGAGGGTGGTAACTGACATATGTCAGTAACAATCTCAAGATCAGCCATTGCAGGCTGAGAGGCAGGACATAAGGAGGTCAACATGCCAGGATTGAATGGGACAGGCCCCGCAGGCGCGGGAAAGATGACCGGGCGGGGGTTGGGCCCCTGCGCTAACAACGGCAGCATGGCTGCTGGCGGAATCTACGGATGCGGGATGAGCTTCGGCCGTGGAATGGGCATGCATCGCGGTCCGGGCTTCGGCCGCGGATGCGGTCCTGGATACGGCAGGGGCTACGGGCCGTGCTTCAGAGCCTTCGCTACCTCAGCCTCGGAAAACGTCGCAGAGGATTTGAAGGGGACACTCCAAGCCCAGAAAGACTTTCTGCAGGCCCGGCTGGAAGCGATTGACAAACGACTTGAAGCGCTATAATGCAAAGCAGGAATGCGGGGCGGTGTGTGCGCCTCCCCGCCTGTCCCAAGCTCATGGGGTAAAATTCCAGCATACTATGCTCAGGCTTCCGATTTCGGTTGGAATCTTATAAGCGGCCTGAGCGGAAATCGAGGTGAGAACATGCCCAGACCCATAAAGGGGCGCAATGTATGCTGCCTGCCCCGCAACAATCGCTTTGGCCCGCTTGGTCAACGTGCTGGTATGCGGGAAGAGGTGACGATGACTGTGGACGAGTTTGAGACCATTCGGCTGATCGATTACCGGAACTTCACCCAAGAGGAATGTGCGGGGCAAATGGGTGTTGCGCGCACCACGGTGCAAGCGATTTACGACCAGGCGCGCAAAAAGATCGCGTGCGCTCTGGTGGACTGTTTGCCGCTGACAATCAGCGGGGGCGCATACCAGCTGTATGGCGGCAGCTGGGACAGTGAAGCATGCAGGCGCGGCGCCTGCAACCGCCACCGAGGCGGGTGGAAAGAGGAAGAGCCGCAGGACACAGCGCCGGGGGAGGAAGAAACATGAAGATTGCTGTACCTGTGGAAGGCCTGGGAAACGACACAGCTGTGTCCGCTTCCTTTGGGCGCGCAGCAGGATTTCTGGTTTTCGATAATGGCGAAGGCACGACAAAGATCTTGAGCAATGATGCGGCCCAAAGCGCAGGCGGCGCGGGCATCCGGGCCGCGCAGACCGTTGTTGACAGCGGGGCAATGATCCTGCTGACACCGCAATGCGGTGGCAATGCTGCCAAGGTTTTGCTGGCGGCAGGGGTCAAACTGTACAAAACGCAGCCAGATGTGAGCGCGTCAGAGAATATCAAACGATTTCTGCGGGGCGAGCTGACAGAACTTGCCGAAATCCATGAGGGGTTTCACGGACACTGACAGAATGGGAAGGAAAACGATCGCTGTCCTCAGCGGCAAGGGCGGAACGGGAAAAACCTTTGTATCAGTGAACCTTGCTTGCGTTTCTGCACCGTCAACGTATGTGGACTGTGACGCGGAGGAACCAAACGGCCACCTCTACTTCAAGCCTCAAGGCTTCCGTGCGCAGAAGATCGATGTCCCCCTGCCCCGGGTTGATTCCGCGAGATGTGACGGATGCCGCAAGTGCGTGGACTTCTGCGCGTATCACGCACTGGCCTGGGCAAACGGGTCCCTGCTGGTGTTTGATGAACTCTGCCATGGCTGCGCCGGCTGCGTGATGGTGTGTCCGAATCATGCGCTCAGCGAGGTTCGCCGGAACATCGGCGAAATCCGGGAGGGGATGTCCGGGAGAGTGCGCGTGCTGTCGGGATTCCTGAACCCAGGCGAGGCATCTGGCATGCCCATCATCAAGGCACTGCTGGAAAGAAAAAACGGCGGCGCCGGGGAGTTCATCTTTGTTGATTGTCCGCCGGGCAGTTCCTGCATGGTCAGCGAAAGCGTCAAGGATGCGGATTACTGTGTGCTGGTGGCAGAGCCGACGCTTTTCGGCGCACACAATCTGAAGATGGTGCATGAACTCGTAAAGCTGCATGAAAAGCCCTGCGGCGCCGTGCTCAACAAGTGCCTGCCGGGAGACGATCCGTCGCTTGACTACTGCCGGGCGGAAGGAATTCCCATCCTGGCCCGAATCCCCTTTGATGAGGAGCTTGGCCTGCTCAACTCCAACGCGAGTATCGCCGTGCTGGAAAGCGAGCGTTACCGGTTGCTGTTCCGGGAGCTTCTTCTGGAAATCGAAACGGAGGTTCCTGATGCGGCAGCTGGTCATCCTTAGCGGCAAAGGCGGCACCGGCAAAACGACGGTGGCCAGCGCCCTGATCCGCCTGTCAGGCGCCCGTGCCTGTGCGGACTGCGACGTGGACGCGCCCAATCTCCATCTGGTGAACCGTCATTACTCCTCCGGTGAAACGGCGCCGTATTGGGGCCTGCCGCTGGCAGACATCGATCCTGTCCTTTGCACAGCCTGCGGCGAGTGCGAAGTAAACTGCCGCTTTGGCGCGATCATCCCCGGTGCGCCCCACCGGGTCGATCCTTATGCCTGTGAGGGCTGCGGCGTATGCGTGCTGGTCTGCCCGACGGATGCCATTAACATGAGGCCTCACGAAGCCGGGACCATGACGCTGTACGCACAGGAAAACAGGGTGTTTTCGACCGCGCAGCTTCGAACCGGCGCCGGTACTTCCGGGCTGCTGGTGAGCCAGGTGAAGAAGCGGATGAATGAAGCGATGAAGGAGGACATCCCCCTTGCCATCGTCGACGGCTCTCCGGGTATCGGCTGCCCGGTCATCGCGACCCTCAGCGGGGCGGATGTCACACTGATTGTTGCGGAGCCCTCGCTGTCGGGCATCAGCGATCTGGAACGTATTGTAAAAACGGCGCGCGGCTTTGGCGTCAGGATTGCCGTATGCGTCAACAAGGCAAACATCAACCCCGAAAAAGCAGAGCAGATCCGGCGCTATTGCGAGAGGGAAACCCTTTTTTTCGCCGGCGTCATTCCCTATGATCCGCTGGCCATCGAAGCGGTGAACCGCGGGCAGACCATCGCGGACACTCCCTGCCCCAGCGGGAAAGCCGTCAGGGAAATCTACCGCAACATCCTTCCCTTGCTGGAAAGGGGACAGACCGGTGTCTGAGTTGTTTCGAACAGGGCATATCCATCCTTACATGAGGTTCATGCGATGAGCGATCAGAATGCCTTCCTCTGGATCCTGCTGTTTGCCTTTGGTGCCATGCTGGTCAATAGCGTGGGCATTTACGTCATCTGGAAAAACAGCCGCTGGGCGATGAAGGTTTTGGAATACTTCATGTGCTTTGCGGCAGGCATGCTGATCGCTTCGCCGCTCATCATGGCATTTCCCAACGCGATTGCGAAGAACGGCTCTGCCGGTATCGCGGCACTGACAGGCTTTGTGTTCATGTTCATGAGCAACAGGCTGATCAAAAAGCGCACCAGGACGAAGGAACTGGCATTCGGAATCACTGCCATCCAAGGAATCCTAATCCATTCCCTGCTGGATGGCGTCATCTACACCGTCACCTTTTCCGTCAGCACCATGACAGGCGTACTCACAGGTATAGGCCTGGTGGTGCACGAGTTTGCCGAAGGCGTGGTGACCTTCTCCGTGCTGCTCAAGTCCGGCATGTCCTCCAAAAAGTCAGCATTGTACGCCTTCTTCGCCGCCGCGCTGACTACCCCCATCGGCGCGCTGATCGCCTATCCCGCCATTTCCCGGGTAAACGACTCCCTGCTGGGCCTTGCGCTGGGTTTCACATCCGGTGTGCTCATCTATGTTTCGGCCTCCCACCTTCTGCCGGAGGCGGGCGCGCATGAGAAGGGGCATTCCGTTGTCTCATTTTTCGCCGGCATCACACTGGCACTGCTGTTGCTTCTGATCAAATGACCGCAGGAGGGAATGCCCATCAAGAGAGGAATGAAAGGAGAAATCCGGATGAAAATCACGGTTCTGGCGGAAAACACCGCTGCAAATGAGACCCTTGGGAGCGAGCACGGGCTGAGCATCCTGGTGGAAATGAAGCAAGCCGTTATCCTCTTCGACACCGGGTGCGGCGAGCTGTTTGTTCAAAACGCTGAGAGGCTGGGCGTGGATCTGTCCAAAGTCACGCACCTCATCCTGTCCCACGGCCACTACGACCACGGCGGGGGCATCGAATCCTTTCTGCGCATCAACAACCTTGCCGGAGTCTACCTGCGAGAAGAGGCGTTCTCACAGCTCTATGCCATCCGTGCAGGCGGGGAGATCGAGTACATTGGGATCCCGCAGGGGCTCAGGGGGAACCCGCGCCTTGTGTTCACCCGTGACCGGATGGAAATTGCCGGGGGCGTCACCCTGTATTCCGATATCCGGCTGTCCGAGCCCATTCCGGAGACCAACCGCAGCCTGATGATCCGGGAAGGGGAGAAGCTGGTCCCGGATGCCTTTGCCCACGAGCAGGTCGCGGAGTTCACTGAGGATGGAAAGACCCTTCTGCTGACCGGCTGCTCGCATCACGGCATCGTCAACATCCTCAGGGACCATAGGGAGAAGACTGGCCGGACGCCGGACATGGTTATCGGGGGCTTCCATCTCCACTCTCATACTACCGGCAAGGCGGAGGACAGTATGTTGATGAGCGTCGCTGATCATCTCGCGGGAACGAAAGCAAGGTATTTCACCTGTCATTGTACTGGACTGCCCGCATATGAGGAGTTGAAAAAGCGGCTTGGCGGGCAGATCTCATACCTGTCGGGCGGACAGACCATGACCATCTAAGTGTAAGGAGAGGAAACCTGAATGAGTGACCAGTGCGACCATAACTGTGAAGGCTGCGCCCAGACCTGTGAAGACAGAAAAAAAGAACCAGACCTGCTGGCTTATTTGAACATGGAAAGCCGGGTCGGAAAGGTAATCGGCGTTGTCAGCGGCAAGGGCGGCGTGGGAAAGTCCCTGGTGACCAGCCTCCTGGCGGTCAGCACAAACCGGCAGGGCCTCCGGACTGCCATCCTGGACGCGGACATTACTGGGCCATCCATTCCCAGAGCCTTTGGCACCAAAGGCAGGGCACAAAGCGATGGTATCCACATGCTGCCCATCCTGAGCCGGAGCGGAATCCAGATAGTCTCTGTGAATATGCTGCTGCAGAACGATTC
>CAZVSG010000103.1:0-7536 GCA_964629345.1 uncultured Christensenella sp.
TCCTCCGCTTCCGGGAGCCTGAAGTGCTCGTCATGCAGCTTGAAGTCCGCCGGATGGATCCAGGCTTCCGTGAAAAAGACATTGCCGTAAATATGGTCGATATGGCCGTGGGTGTTCACTACAGTGATGGGCAGGCCGGTCAGTTCCCCGATGATCTCCCTGAGGTTTTCCCGTCCGTTCGCCGTGTCGATCAACAGCGCCCGTCTGTCCCCCGTGACGAGATAACAGGTGGAGTCCCCCGCGTCATCAATCAGGATGATGTTTTCGTTGATGTGGACGACATTCGCTCTTGCAGCCATTCCCTGCCTCCTCTCTTTTTGTTCAGCCCGGCGTTCCGCTGTCATGATACCGATCTGATTCCGGCCTCATGTTGCATTGAAAAGACAGGATGGATGCCCGCCGGCCCAGCCATATCTTCCAAGGCCTGGCAGAATCCTGACACATGGCGCCCTGGCGCCCGGGTGCGCGGCATGAAACACATCCGTACGGACAACTGACCGCGGTTCCTTGGTTATCCCCGGTCGTTGCAGATGTACAGGCAGAGCCAGACTGTCAGCGCTCCGAACAGGATCATTGGAGGCGCGATGACCTGGACGATCGCGGCGTTTTTAGCAAGGGTCCCCGAACTGAAAAATAGCACGAGCAGCATATGCAGAATTTCCATGCTTCCCCCGATGGCCAAACCCCACAGAGGATCAAGCGGCTTGCTCCTCTTCCGGATGACATGTCCGATCGCCGCGCCTGCCGCGCCTGAGAGCAATGCCGTGACAAAGCAAGGGACCGTCGTAACCCCGGTGTGCAGGAGCAGGCGTTCAAAGCCGCCGATCAGGCCGGCCAGAATACCGGATAAAGGTCCGAATGCAATGCCTGCAACCAGCGGTCCGGCGTTGCGTATGTTGATGAACGCCGTCTCGTACTGAACGGCTGTATGGGTCGCATATACGGAAAACAATCCGTAGATGATCCCGAAAACAAGCTGCGGCAGAAAGGAGCGGGTTTTGAAGTTTCCTTGCTTTTGCAGTTTCGCGCAGAAAAGAGTGGTCACTCCGGCAATACCAAGTGTGCCAAGAATTGACAGGCTGGCTTGAAAAATATTCTCCATACAAGGCTCCTTCCGGTGACACATGCAGCTGTTCAGAAATGTATAGCAACCTGTTGGTACTGTCAAGATTTCGGCGTATCTTCCATACATTGAGCGGGAAAACATTGGGGCTGTCAAATCATGTTCGCAGCTTTGGACGCTGTTCTCCATGCCGGGCTGCCTGTTTGTAGAGCGATTTGAGCGACTCCTCACTCAGGCCGGACCGTGTGACCGACCGATCCTCCGAATGCTCCATCAGGTTCACCGCCACCAGCCGCAGGCAGGATTCCGGATCGGGGAAGATGCAGCCCGCTCCGGTCTGCTCGCCGGCATTGCGTGTCCCTTGTCAGGAAAGCGAATGCATCAAAAGACATAGAGAAGCGTTTTCAATATTCTCATGAATTGACGAATTGTTCTTGACAGTCCCTCTGGATGCTTTTATCCCTGTCCGCGTCCCCACCCCGGCAAAGCCTGCTTTGTCGGGCAAGGAGGAGCGGCGGAGCGTGTGAGAGGCGATTTGAAGAAAAACAAAAATCGCCGCGAACAAAGCGCAGCCCGCGACGACGTGGAGCGGCGGAGCGCGTGAGAGGTGATTTGAATGAAATGAAAATCGCCGCGAACAAAGCGCAGCCCGCGACGAAATATGTCTCTCGTCTTCGTTTCCACCCCTGCAAAGCCCTCAGGCTTTGCAGGGAGAGGAGGAGCGGCGGAGCGCGTGAGAGGTGATTTGAATGAAATGAAAATCGCCGCGAACAAAGCGCAGCCCGCGACGACGTGGTGCCGAAGGCGGGACTTGAACCCGCACGGCCATAGGCCAAAGGATTTTAAGTCCTCTGCGTCTGCCATTCCGCCACTCCGGCAAGTTGGCCTTGATATCGTAGCCTTATCAAGGCCTTTTGTCAATTTGCCCGATGATGGCAGGGACAGGGATCCCTGCCGTATCAGCATGTACTGGGGGGGCCGCGCCGTCCGCCCGTGCCCGGCAGTCGAGGTCGTGCGGCACGGGCAAATCAACCTGCACTCCTCATCGCGGAACCCGAACGAAAGAAACACTTGACAAGGGAAGCGTCGGAGGGTAGGATTACCCCGTTCATGGGGCAAGGGTGCTGATGAATCATCGGCAGTACCAGCCCCTTTTCAATTGAGGAGGAGAGCATATGGGAAAAATGACGAGGGAAGACATCCTGACCAGGGTCTGTGACGAAGACATCCACTTCATCCGCCTGCAGTTCACCGACATCTTCGGCCAGCTGAAGAACGTCGCCATCACTGCGTCACAGATTGAAAAGGCGCTGGACAACCAGGTCACCATCGACGGCAGCTCCATCGAGGGCTTCCTGCGCATCGAGGAGTCGGACATGCGCCTGTTCCCGGATCTGGACACCTTCACGGTGCTGCCCTGGCGGCCGGAGGACGGCCGGGTCGCCCGCCTGATCTGCGACGTGCACACCCCCAACGGAAAACCCTTTGAGGGGGACCCGCGCCGGGTACTCAAGCGCGCGCTGAAGAAGGCGGAGGACAAGGGCTATACCTTCATGGTGGGCCCTGAGTGCGAGTTCTTCCTGTTCCAGACGGATGAGAAGGGCGATCCCTCCACGGTCACGGGGGACGAGGCGGGTTATTTTGACCTGGGCCCGATGGACCACGGCGAGGACGTGCGCCGGGACATCTGCCTGGCGCTGGAGAAGATGGGTTTTGAGATCGAGGCCTCCCACCACGAGGTGGCGCCGGGACAGCACGAGATCGACTTCAAGTACGCCGACGCGCTGAAGACCGCCGACAACATCATCAGCTTCCGGCTGGCGGTCAAGCTCATGGCCAGGCAGAACGGGCTGCACGCGACGTTCATGCCCAAGCCCATCTTCGGCATCAGCGGTTCCGGGATGCACACGAACATGTCCCTGTTCAAGGACGGACGGAACATCTTCTTTGACGAGAAGGACGTCAAGGGACTCTCAAAGGAGGCCTACAGCTTCATCGGCGGCCTCCTGGAACACGTCCGGGGGATGACCGCGGTGGCAAACCCGCTGGTCAACTCCTACAAGCGCCTGGTGCCGGGCTACGAGGCGCCCTGCTACCTGGCCTGGTCCTCCTCCAACCGCAGCGTGCTCATCCGCATCCCCGCCGGGCGGGGCAGCAGCACCCGGCTGGAACTGCGCAGCCCGGATCCCTCCTGCAACCCCTACCTGACGCTTGCGCTGTGCCTGACGGCCGGCCTGGACGGCATCGAAAGGGGCCTGGAACCTCCCAGGGAGACGCCCGAGAACATCTTCGCCATGAGCGCCTCCCAGCGGGAAGCCAAAGGCATCCTGAGCCTGCCGGGCTCGCTGAAAGAAGCCCTTGACACGCTCAGGGGAGATAAGCTTATGATGGATGCGCTGGGGGTCTCCGTGGCCGAGCATTATCTGCAGGGCAAGGAGAAGGAATGGGATGAGTACCGCACCCGCGTCACCGACTGGGAAGTCAGGAAGTATCTTGGCATGTACTGATTTGTGAAGCAGCGCTTCTACTGAACGAATGAGTAAACGCACCGATGGGACGAGGACTGTTCAAGGCTCCGTTCAGCCGAAAGAATGAGGCAGCGTCGCAGTCTGCGCCAAACTGTTCAAGGCTTTGCGTCTTCGTCTTAAGCCGTTGAAAGCCTGCTTTCAATGGAGAGGAACCGCACCGGAGCGGTACGCCCGGGCAGCTTGCTGCCCGGGATGAAAGCGAAGGATGCGGTGACGAAGACCGCGGGAGGGGTTGATGCTGAGCGTTCATCTGGCCTTCATCAATGAGCAGACACGCCGGACCCTCTCCCGCGTTCTCCTGTCCGCCGGGATGCCCCTGGGTGAAATGCACGGCGCCGGCGCGCCCGTGATCCGGGCGGTCCGGCAGCGGGGAGGCGGCCTGGTGCTGTGCGGGGAACGGCTCAGCGACATGACCGCATTTCACCTGCATCACGCGCTGGGCGAGGAAGCGCTGGTCGTGGTACTGGGCAAGGAAAACGCGGACCTGTCCGGGGACGGGGGGCTGGTCCGCCTGGCGCTGCCCCTCTCCCCCATGGAGCTGGCCGCCAGGCTGCGCACCCTGCTGCAGGGCGAGGAGGCCCGACAGCGCGCCCGAAGAGGAACAAGGACCCCGGGGGAGCAGGAACTGATCCAAAAGGCCAAGGACCGTCTGTCTTCCCGCCTGGGGATCAATGAAAACACGGCGCACCGCCTGCTGCAGCAGATGAGCATGCGGGAGGGGCTTCGCATGGCCTGCGCGGCGCAGAAAATACTGGATGCAGGAGAGAGAAACTGATGGGCAGCAAGTTTATCTTCGTCACCGGCGGCGTAGTCTCCTCCCTGGGCAAGGGCATCACGGCGGCATCGCTGGGCAGGCTGCTCAAGAGCAGGGGCCTGAAGGTGACGATGCAGAAGCTGGACCCCTATTTCAACGTCGACCCCGGCACCATGAACCCGTACCAGCACGGGGAGGTGTTCGTCACCGATGACGGCGCGGAGTGCGATCTGGACCTGGGGCATTACGAGCGCTTCATCGACGAGAACCTCACCCGCCGCGCCAATGTCACCAGCGGGCGGGTGTACAAGGCCGTCATCGACCGGGAACGGCGGGGCGGATACCTGGGCGCGACGGTGCAGATCATCCCCCACATCACCAATGAGATCAAGGCGAACATCCTTGCGATGGCTGAAGGCGCGGATAAGCCCGACGTGGTCATCATCGAGGCGGGCGGCACCGTCGGGGACATCGAAGGGCTGCCTTTCCTGGAAGCCATCCGGCAGCTGAGGTACGAGCTGGGGCGGGGGGACACCCTGCTCATCCACGTCACCCTGGTGCCCTACCTGAAAAAGGCGGGCGAGATCAAGACGAAGCCCACCCAGCACTCCGTGAAGGAGCTTGGCAGCCTGGGCCTGCAGCCGGACATCCTGCTCTGCCGCAGCGAACTGCCCCTCTCCCCTGAGGTGCGGGAAAAGATCGGCATGTTCTGCAGCATGCCCCCGGGCACGGTGTTCCAGAACCTGGACGCGGACACGCTCTATGAAATTCCCCTGATGCTGCATCGTGAGGGGCTTGACGACAAGGTCTGCGAGCTGCTGGGCATCAGCGGCCTTCCCTGCGACCTGGCAAACTGGGAAAAAACGGTCCGGGCGGACAAAGGCTGCAGGAAAAGCCTGCGCATCGCCCTGGTGGGAAAATACGTCGCCCTGCCGGACGCTTACCTGAGCGTGGCGGAGGCCCTGCGCCACGCGGGCATCGCCTCGGGGAGGCATATCGACATTCAGTGGGTGAAGGCTGAGGAGCTTGGCGGGGACAACGCGGCGGAGGTCCTCTCGGGCGCTTCGGGCATCCTGGTGCCGGGCGGCTTCGGCACCAGGGGGCTGGAGGGGAAGATGGCCGCCATCCGCTTTGCGCGGGAGAACGGCGTGCCCTTCCTGGGCCTCTGCCTGGGGATGCAGATGGCCGTCGTCGAGTTTGCCCGGCACGTGCTGGGGCTTCACCTGGCCGATACGGCCGAGGTCGATCCGGAAACGCCGGACGCCGTCATCCACCTCATGCCGGATCAGGACCTGGACAGCCTGGGCGGCACCATGCGCCTGGGCGCCTATGACTGCCGGCTTCGGGAGGGGTCCATTTCAGCGCGGGCCTACGGCGAAGGACTGATCCACGAACGCCACCGGCACCGCTATGAGTTCAACAACGCCTACACCCAGGCCTTTGAGGAGCACGGCCTGCGGGTCTCAGGCCGCAACCCGCAGCGGGACCTGGTGGAGATCGTTGAATTGGATGGACATCCCTTCTTCCTGGCCGTCCAGTTCCATCCGGAGTTCAAGAGCCGCCCGGACCGGCCCCACCCCCTCTTCCGCGCATTTATCGAAGCGACAAAAAAAACGGAGTAAACCGCAGACGGCGGGTTTCCATGCCTGACCTGATTGTTGTATGATGGTCAGGTCAAAGAGAAATGCCCTCTGATACCAAACGAATGAGTAGACGCGCAGATGGGGTGGAAGTTTTTGATGGCTCCGCTAAGCTGAGAGAATGAGGCGCAGCGGAGCCTACGCCGAATGAAAGAGGCAACGCGGAGGCGCAAAAAGGCCGCCTCATCAAAGCGTTTACGATTGAGTTCAGTATGAACAAAACGGCAAAGGAGCGGACAACCATGTGCGGCATCATCGGATACACCGGGCCCCGCCAGGCGGCGCCCATCCTGCTGGACGCGCTGAAGAAGCTGGAATACAGGGGCTATGATTCCGCCGGCATGGCGGTCATCTCCCATGACGCCATCCAGGTGCGCAAGATGCGGGGGCGGCTGCAGCTGCTGGCCAACATGACCAGGGACGGGCGCGACCTGCCGGGCACCGTGGGCATCGGGCACACCCGCTGGGCAACGCACGGGGAGCCGTCGTACTACAACTCCCATCCGCACCTGTCCAACAGCGGGCGCTTCGCCGTGGTGCACAACGGCATCATCGAGAACTACCGCCCGCTCAAGGACATGCTGATCCAGAAAGGCTACACCTTCCTCTCCGCCACCGACACGGAGGTCATCAGCAACCTGATGGAATACTGCGACCAGGGCGACCTGGCCAGGACCCTGATGGCGGCCGTGAAGCACCTGCAGGGCTCCTACGCGCTGGGGGTGCTCAGCGCGGACGAGCCGGACCATATCGCCGCCGTGCGGCAGGACAGCCCGCTGATCGTCGGGCGCGGGGAGGGGGAGAACTTCATCGTTTCCGACATCCCGGCCATCCTCAGCCTCACCCGGGACGTCTGCTTGATGAAGGACGGGGAGGTCGCCCTGCTTGACCCGAAGGGGATCACCTTCTTTGATCCCTACGGGGAAGTATTTGAGAAGGAATCCTTCCACGTGGACTGGGACGTGTCCGCCGCCGAAAAGGGCGGGTACGAGCACTTCATGATGAAGGAGATGATGGAGCAGCCCACCGCCCTGAAGGAGACCATCCGCCCGCGCATCAAGGACGGGCGCTTCGTCCTGGACGGCCTGCAGCTGGACCCGGAATGGGTGAAGTCCCTGAGCATGGTGCACATCGTCGCCTGCGGCTCGGCCTACCACGCCGGGCGCCTGGGCAAGAACCTGCTGGAGGGCCGGCTGGGGATCCCCGTGGACGTGGACATCGCCTCGGAGTTCCGCTACCGCCATCCCATCCTGAGGCCCGATCACCTGGTGGTCATCATCAGCCAGTCCGGCGAGACCGCGGACAGCATCGCGGCCCTGCGGGAGGCCAAGGGCAAGGGAGTGAAGACCCTGGCGATCGTCAATGTGGTCGGCTCCACCATCGCGCGGGAGGCCGACTACACCCTCTACACCTGGGCCGGCCCCGAGATCGCGGTGGCGACGACCAAGGGCTACACCACCCAGGTCGCGGCCCTGGCGCTGCTGACCTGCTGCCTGGCGCAGGAGCGGGGTCAGATGAGCGGGGAGGAGCTTCAGCAGATGGAGGCCCTCC
>CAZVSG010000104.1:0-7444 GCA_964629345.1 uncultured Christensenella sp.
GCGCTGGCCCTGTCCCTGGTCCCGGTGATGGTGTCACTCGCGACCGGGAAACAGCTGGAGAAAAAGGAAAAAGGGGTATCCGACAGGAACGAGGCCTTCGTGCGGCAGGCCAAGGACATCTTAAGCGGCTTTTCCGTCGTGAAGAGCTTCAAGGCGGAAAAGGAGATCATCAGCCTGTTCAACCGGAGCAACCGGGAACTTGAGAGGAGCGCCAGGGAACGCCGGATGGCGGAGGATCTGGTCAAGATGTTCAGCGCCGGCGCGGCGATCTTCGCCCAGATGGGCGTGTTCCTCATCGGCGCCTGGCTGGCGATTACCGGAAGCGGGGTCACCCCCGGCGTGGTGATCATCTTTGTCCAGCTGATGAACTTTGTCATCGCCCCCATCGGGGAGGTGCCGGTCATCCTGGCCAACCGCAGGGCCGCCCTGGCGCTGGTGGACAAGCTGGCGCTGGCCGTCGGGCGCAACGTGCGCGCGCAGGGAAAGCCCGTGCCCGCCGTTCTCAGGGAGGGGGTATCGATCGAAGACCTCCGTTTCCGGTATGAGGAGGGCGGCGCGGTGCTGGACCGTCTCACCCAGCGCTTCGAAGCCGGGAAGAGCTATGCCTTAGTCGGCGCCTCGGGCTCCGGAAAATCGACCCTGCTCAACCTCCTGATGGGGTCTGACGACCGGTATGAGGGCGCCATCCGCTTTGACGGGGAGGAACTGCGCGGGATCAGCGCCGAATCCCTCTATGACCTGGTGTCCCTGGTGCAGCAGGACGTCTTCGTCTTTGACAGCACCATCCGGGAGAACATCACCCTGTTTCGGGAGTTTGACGATGAAAGGGTCACGGAAGCCATCCGCCTGTCCGGGCTGGACGGCTTCATCGCCCGGCGCGGGGAGGACGCCCGGTGCGGCGAGAACGGCAGCGAGCTGTCCGGCGGGGAGCGCCAGCGCGTCTCCATCGCCCGCTGCCTGCTGCGCAGCACGCCCCTGTTGCTGGTGGACGAGGCGACCGCCGCGCTGGACAGCGCGACGGCCTTTGAAGTCACCAATTCCATCCTCGACATCTCCGGCCTGACGCGCGTCATCGTCACCCACCGGCTGGAGGAGAAACTGCTGCGGCGTTATGATGAGATCGTGGCGATGAAAAACGGCGCGGTCCAGGAGCGGGGCACCTTTGAGGAGCTGATGGGGAAGCGCGGCTATTTCTACGCGCTCTACACGCTCAGCGCGGCGTGATCCGCCCGGGACGCGGACGGGGCTGAAGGGAAACGGAACAGGGGAGCGGAGGGAACATGAGGATCGAGCACGCGGCGGTATACGTCAGGGACCTTCAGGGCGCGAAGGAATTCTTCCGGATCTTTCTGGGCGCAGAGGCCGGCATGGATTACCACAACCCGGCGACAGGCTTCAGGTCCTGCTTCCTGACCTTTGACGGGGGCGCCCGGCTGGAGGTCATGAACAGGCCGGGCCTTGGGGACGGCAGCCCGGAGGGCAGGACCGGCCTGAGCCACCTCGCGTTCAGCGCGGGCAGCCGGGAAGGGGTGGACGGGCTGACCGAACGGCTGAAGGCCGGTGGATACAGGGTCCAAAGCGGGCCGAGGGTGACCGGCGACGGGTATTATGAAAGCTGCGTGATCGGCTTTGAGGGGAACCTGATCGAGATCACCGTGTAATACGAAACTCAATCATAAACGCTTTGATGAGGTGTTCTTTTTGCGCCTCCGCGCTGCCTCTTTCATTCGGCTGAGCGGAGCCATCAAAGATTTCCGCCCCATCGGTGCGTCTGTTCATTCGTTCAGGATGAGCGAACCGGATCCTGCCGCCGTCAAGGGAGGCTCCCGGGTCAGGATGTGCCGGACGCCTTCGCCCAGCCGGGGCAATTCCCGGGCAAAAAAGTCAGGGTAGGCCTTGTATTCTTTGAACCTGTCCACCGGCAGCCAGACCATGTGCTCCGAAACGCCCGTCATGGACAGGCTGCCGTCGCGGGGGGCGAAGCCGTCCGGTACCTTCATCAGGAAGTAGAAGGCGACCTCGTGCCAGTTCAAACCATCGTTTCCGATAAAAAAATTCTCATGGATGAAGGCCAGGCGGTCGATCTCCATGAGCGCGCCGGTCTCCTCCAGCACCTCCCGCACCGCGGCCTCCCGGACCGATTCACCCAGGTGCACCGCGCCGCCCACCGAATAATAATAGGGATCCCGCTCATTCACGGCCATCAGGACATGGCGGTCCCTCAGGATGATCGCCGCGGCGCGCAGGCGGAACAGGTCCTTCCCGCGGACAAAGCCGCAGTTTTCCGCCGCGTCAAAGGATCTGTCCGGCGTCTTTGGCATATCCCCCATTTTGCTACCCTGTCTGATATCCCCGGTGTTGATCACCGGATGAAATGCGTCCGCGCGCCGTATTCGTTGGCGGGCTTCACCAGCCCCGCGTCCTTCGCGGCCTGCAGGCACCTGAGGTGCCAGGCCATGTTCCTGCCCAGGTTGCGCAGGGTCTGCATCCCTTCCAGGTCCTTCTGCACGTCCTCCGGCGTGAAGCCGTGCACCATGTTCCAGTAGCTGGAGGTGACGATGGGCATCTCGCAGTAGGCCAGGTACTGGTACAGGCTTTCCAGCGACGCGGTGGTGCCCGCCCTCCGGGCGGAGACCAGGACGGCCCCGGGCTTGCCCCGGAACACGGCGGAGCTGGAGTAGAACATGCGGTTGAGCAGGGAGTGCAGGGCGCCGGTGGCGTTGGAAAAATAGACCGGGGAGCCGAATACGTATCCGTCGGCCGCCTTTGCCTTCCGGATCAGTCCGTTCACCGGATCCTCCCCGAACACGCAGGCATTGTCCAGCTTCCGGCAGGCCAGGCAGCCGGTGCAGTCCCGGATGGGGTCCTTCCCGACCCAGACCATTTCACTGCCGACCCCTTCGCCCCGGAGCGTTTCCGCCACCGTGCTCAGCGCCTCGGCCGTGCAGCCCTCCCTGCGGGTGCTCCCGTTGATCAACAGCACATTCATGACGCTCTCCCCCTTTTCCTGGGGAGTATATCAACGAAAACCTTCCCCGGTCAACCGGCGGCGCGCTTTACATCCGTGTTTTCAAGGCGTATCATCCATCCAAATCCAATACTGCAGGAGGAGATCATGCCGATATTTGAGATGCCGCTGGAAAAGCTGCTGACCTACGGGGGAACCAACCCCAGGCCGGATGATTTTGAAGTGTACTGGGCCCGGGCGCTCACCCAGATGCGGGCGCTGGGCACGGGCTGCGAACTGTACCCGGCAGACTTTTCTGCACCCGGCGTGGAATGCTTTGACCTGTGGTTCACGGGTGTTTACGGGGCCCGGGTGTATGCCAAGCTGCTGAAGCCCGCGGGCAGGGAAAACTGCCCCGCGATCCTGCGCTTTCACGGCTATTCGATGAACTCGGGCGACTGGTCCGGGCACCTGCACTACGCCCAGGCCGGCTTCGTCGTGGCGGCGCTGGACAGCCGCGGCCAGGGCGGCAGGTCCCAGGACGTAGGCGGGGTGATGGGCAACACGCTCTCCGGCCAGATCATCCGCGGCCTGGACGACCCGGACCCGGACAAGATGCTCACCCGCGCCCTGTTCCTGGACACGGCGCAGCTCTCCCGCATCGTGATGGCCCTGCCCTATGTGGACGGGACCCGTGTGGGCGCGACCGGCGGCAGCCAGGGGGGAGCGCTGACGTTGGCGGCGGCCTCGCTGGACCCGCGGATCAAATGCCTGGCGCCTGTCTACCCCTTCATGTGCGACTACCGCCGGGTGTGGAACATGGACCTGGCCGCCGACGCATACAAGGAGCTGAAGGAGTACTTCCGCCGCTTTGACCCCCAGCACAGGCGGGAGGAGGAGATCTTCACCAGACTGGGCTACATCGACCTGCAGCACCTGGTCTCCCGCATCAGGGGCGAGACCCTGATGTGCACCGGGCTGATGGACACCGTCTGCCCGCCCTCCACCCAGTTCGCCGCCTACAACAGGATCAGGGCGGCAAAGCGCTTCGAGCTCTGGCCGGACTTCGGCCATGAGAACCTGCCGGGGGTGGACGACCTGATCTTCCGGTTCATGATGGAGGTTCTGGCCTGACCCCTTTTGGTTGCGTGCTGTCTGCGCCGTATGCTATCATATCCGTATCTTTGTAGTGTTCGGAGGAACGGTCGCTGATGGAGATGCGCCAGGCGGTGGCGGAACTGCTCAGGGAAGCGGTCAGCGTCGCTTACCCGGATCTGCCCGAGCCCTTTCTCCCCACCCCTGACGCGCTGGAGGTCCCGCCGGACAGCGGGATGGGCGATTTCGCCTATCCCTGTTTCCGTTTGGCCAAGCCGCTTCGAACTGCGCCGCCCCTGATCGCGCAGAAGGTCGCGCAGGCGGCCGCCCGCCCCCTGATCGCCAGCGCCGAAAGCGTCGGCGGATACGTCAATTTTTTCTTCCACAGGGAGAACTTCGCGCGCGATGTGCTGGAGGAGATCAGGAGCCGCGGGCAGCGGTACGGCGGCGCGGAAGCGAACGGAAAGACGGTGGTGCTGGACTATTCCTCCATCAACATCGCCAAGCGCTTCCATATCGGCCACCTGAGCACCACCGTGCTGGGGCACAGCCTTGCGCGCATCTACGCGCACCTGGGCTGGAAGACCGTCGGGGTCAACCACCTGGGCGACTGGGGCACCCAGTTCGGCAGGATGATCGCCGCCTTCAAGCACTGGGGGACCTGGGAGATGGTGGAGCAGGGCGGCATCGACGCCCTGACCGGCCTGTACGTCCGCTTCCACCGGGAGGCGGAGACCAGCCCGGACCTTGAGGAAGAGGGGCGGGCCTGGTTCAGGAAGATCGAGGAGGGCGACCCGGAGGCGACGGAGATCTTCAGCCGCTTCAAGGAAATGACCCTGAAGGACGCGCAGAAGGTCTACGCCCTGCTGGGCGTCACCTTTGACTCCTACGCCGGGGAAAGCTTCTACAACGACAAGATGGGCCGGGTGGTCGATGAACTCAGGGAGAAAAACCTGCTGATTGAAAGCGACGGCGCGCAGGTGGTGGACCTGGAGGCGTGGAAGATGCCGCCCTGCCTGATCCTGAAGTCCGACGGCGCGACGCTGTACGCGACCCGTGACCTCGCGGCCGCGCTGTGGCGCAAGGACCATTACGGCTTTGACAAGTGCCTCTACGTCGTGGCCTACCAGCAGAACCTGCACTTCAGGCAGGTGTTCAAGGTGCTGGAGCTGATGGGCTACGGCTGGGCCGGGGAGCAGATGGAGCACGTGGCCTTCGGCATGGTGAGCTATGAGGGCCAGGCAATGTCCACCCGGGAGGGCAATGTCGTCCGTCTGGACGAACTGCTCACCCGCGCCCGGGAAAAGGCGCTGGAGATCATCCGTGAGAAAAGCCCGGGGCTTGAGGACAGGGAGGACACGGCCAGGATCGTCGGCGTGGGCGCCGTGGTGTTCACCACCCTGCTCAACTCCCGCATCAAGGACATCGACTTCTGGTGGGACCGCGCGCTGAACTTTGACGGGGATACCGGCCCCTACGTGCAGTACACCCACGCGCGAAGCTGCTCGGTGCTGCGCAAGGCGGAACGGCCCCAGGCAGAGCCGGACTATTCAGCGCTTTCGGACGATGAGGCCCAGGCCCTGCTGCGGCTGCTGTCCCGTTTTCCGGAAGCCGTCCGTTCGGCGCTGAGGAACAACGAGCCCTCCGACGTCACCCGCGCGGTGCTGGACATCGCCAAGGCGTTCAACCGGTATTACTATGAGCACAGGATCCTGGACGGGGAGGGATCCGGCATCGCCGCCAGGCTCATGCTCACCCGGGCGGTCAGGGACGTCATCCGTCTCGGGCTGTACCTGATCGGGGTGGAAGCCCCGGAAAAAATGTAGCTGCAGAGTCTGGAGAAGAAGAGGAGACGGGTATGCGTTTTACCAAGATGCACGGGATCGGCAATGACTACATCTTTGTCAATTGCTTTGAGGAGATCGTGCAGGACCCCTCCCGTCAGGCGCTGATCATGAGCAGGCAGCACTTCGGCGTGGGCGCCGACGGCCTGGTGCTGATCGAACGCTCGGACACGGCGGACTTCGGCATGCGCATCTTCAACGCCGACGGCTCGGAAGCGGAGATGTGCGGCAACGCCTCGCGCTGCATCGGCAAATACGTCTATGAGCGCGGGATGACGGAAAAGACGGAGCTGACCCTGGATACGAAATCCGGCATCCGCCAGCTGAGCCTGTCAGCGGAGAAGGGGAAGGTGAGCCGCGTCCGGGTGGACATGGGGTCTCCTGAGCTCAACCCGCGGAACATCCCCGTGGATCTGCCGGGGGAGATCGTGCTGCGCCACCGCATGCAGCTGATGGGGCAGAACTGGCACATCACCTGCGTCAGCATGGGCAACCCCCACTGCGTCATTTTTGTCAAGGACCCGGAGGCCATCGACGTGGCGACCCTGGGGCCGATGTTTGAGAACCATCCGCTGTTCCCCAGGCGGACCAACGTGGAGTTTGTCCGCGTCATCCGGCGGGACGTGCTGCAGATGCGGGTCTGGGAGCGCGGCGCGGGCGAGACCCTGGCCTGCGGCACCGGCGCTTCCGCGGCGCTGGTCGCGGCGGTGCTGGGCGGGCTGAGCGACCGGACGGTGCAGATGAAACTCACCGGCGGCAACCTGGAACTGAGCTGGAACGCGGAGGACAACCACGTCTATCAGTCCGGCCCCGCGGAATACGTGTTCGACGGGGAATGGCTGGGCTGAGGACGCTTTGCTGAGCGTGGATGACAGGAGGGACTCATGCAGGTAAACGAATACATCGCGCGCATGCCGGCGGCCTACCTCTTCTCCGACATCGCGCGCCGCGTCGGGGAATATGAGGCCAAACACCCCGGGGAGCGCCTGATCCGCATGGGCATCGGCGACGTCACCCGCCCCCTGGCCCCATCCGTTGCCCGGGCGTTCGCGTCCGCCGCGGCCGGGATGGCGGAACCGGAGGGCTTTTTCGGTTACGCGCCTGACAGCGGCTATCCGTTCCTGATCGAGGCCATCATCAAAAACGACTATGAGACCCGCGGCGTCAGCCTCTCGCCTGACGAGGTGTTCATCTCCGACGGCGCAAAGCCGGACACCGGGGCGCTGCAGGAGCTGTTCGCCCCGGACGCGCGGATCGCCGTGACGGATCCTGTCTACCCTGTGTATGTGGATTCCAACGCCATGGCCGGGCGGCTGGGCGAGTACAGGGACGGAAAATGGAGCCGGCTCGTCACCCTCCCCTGCACGCATGGGAACGGGTTCGTCCCCCGGATGCCGGAGGGAGGCGCGGACGTCCTTTACCTGTGCTGCCCCAACAACCCCACCGGCACCGTGCTGGACCGCGCGCAGCTGAAAGCCATCGTGGACTGGGCGAGGGAGAGGGAAGTCCTGATCATCTACGACGCGGCCTACAAGGCCTTTATCGCGGACCCCGCGCT
>CAZVSG010000105.1:0-7442 GCA_964629345.1 uncultured Christensenella sp.
GCCCCAGGAAGCGGGCGGTGCTGGTGTCCATGCGCAGGCCGCGGCTGCTTTCAAACAGCTGCACCAGCGCGGTGCTGCCGCTGACCTCCAGCACCTTTCCGCGGCGGATCTGCCCGCTCTGCTCGCGGATCTCGACCAGCTCATTGTACGTGACGCCCTGCACATCCTGCACCAGCATCAGCGGGCCGACAAGTTCCCGGATGGTCCTGTATTCCTTGAGCATCTCAGTTTCCTCCCCGGTTGATCAGGGCGCTGGCCTGCCGGGCAAGCTCCGCCTCGATTTCATCAAAGTACGCCAGAGAATCCTCCGGAATGTACTTCGCGCGTCCGATGCGCTCGCGCACCGGCATATTGATGACGTCCGACAGGTTGACCCCGGCGTCCAGCGCCATCTGCCCCTTCACCCCGTAATCCAGGATCAGGCGGAGCATCAGGAATTGTTTTTGCAGGGAGGTATAGGTGTCGACCTCGTCAAAGGCGTTCTGGTGCAGGTAGTCCTCGCGGATGGACCGGGCCGTCTCCATGGTCAGCCTGTCTTTCCAGCCCAGCGCGTCGGTGCCGACCAGGCGGACGATCTCCTCCAGTTCGCTCTCCTCCTGCAGGATGCGCAGGGCTCTGCCGCGCAGCCCGTTCCATTCGGGGGAAACGTTGTCGATGAACCAGTCATTCAGGCTGTCGGTGTAGAGCGAATAGGACAGGAGCCAGTCGATCGCCGGGAAATGGCGCTTGTAGGCAAGCTGGGCGCTCAGGCCCCAGAACACCTTGACAATGCGCAGCGTCGCCTGGGAAACAGGCTCCGAAATGTCACCGCCGGGCGGTGAAACGGCGCCGATGGCGGTGATCGCGCCGGTGCGGCGGTCGCCGCCCAGGCAGCGCACCATCCCCGCACGCTCATAAAACTCCGCGATCCTGCTGCCAAGGTAGGCGGGATAGCCTTCCTCGCCAGGCATCTCCTCCAGCCTTCCGCTCATCTCCCTGAGCGCTTCCGCCCAGCGGCTGGTGGAATCGGCCATGATGGCGACCCGGTAGCCCATGTCACGGAAGTATTCGGCGATGGTGATGCCGGTATAGATGGACGCTTCCCGCGCGGCGACAGGCATGTCCGACGTGTTGGCGATCAGCACGGTGCGTTTCATCAGCGTCTCTCCCGTGCGGGGATCGTGCAGCTCCGGGAATTCCTTGAGCACGTCGGTCATCTCGTTGCCGCGCTCGCCGCAGCCGACATATACGATGATGTCCGCCTGCGCCCACTTGGCCAGCTGATGCTGAACGACGGTCTTCCCGGAGCCGAATGGTCCGGGGATGGCCGCGACGCCGCCTGACGCGATGGGAAAGAGCGTATCGATAACCCGCTGCCCGGTGACCATGGGCGAAGTCGGGGACAGCTTTTCAGCATATGGACGACCGCGGCGGACAGGCCAGCGCTGCAGCATGCTGACCTCGTGCTGCTTCCCGTCATCGCCCTGGATGACGCAGATGGGATCCATGACCCTGGCGGGACCGGTGTGGATGGATTTGATGACGCCGGATATGCCCTCCGGCACCATGATGCGATGCTCGACCACCGGGCTCTCCTGCACGGCGCCCAGAACGTCCCCATGAGCGGCCTTGTCGCCCGGCATCTTGCGAGGGATAAAATCCCACTCCTTTTCCCGGTCCAGCGCGGGCACCTCGATGCCCCGGGTGATGCGGTCTCCGGCCTGCCCGCGGATGACCTGGAGCGGCCGCTGGATGCCGTCAAAAATGGAAGCGATCAGCCCCGGCCCCAGTTCCAGCGAAAGCGGCGCGCCGGTGGACTCCACAGGCTCACCCGGGCCCAGCCCGCTGGTCTCCTCATAGACCTGGATGGACGCGCGGTCGCCGCGCAGCTCCAAAACCTCGCCGATGAGACGCTGCCGGCTCACGCGGACCACGTCAAACATCCGCGCGGAGGACATCCCTTCCGCTACGATCAGGGAACCGGCAACCTTGATGATCTTGCCCTGGGCCATGAGAATTACCCCTCGTTTCCTTCTTGATTGACCAGAACGTCCGCGCCGATGGCCTTGATGACGCTGTCCATCACGCGCTGCGCGCCGTATCCGTCGCTTCCCCTGATGCCTGGGATCGGAATGACCGCCATGCCGGGCATCTGATCGTACTTCTGCATGGCTTCAGGAACCAGACGCGCCGCGGCCTCGGTGATAAAAACGACCGGGACCCCGTCCTGATACAGCCGGTGCAGGCCAGCAGTGATCTGATCTGCGGTGACCGCGGGGACCGCGGAAGCGCCGATGGCCCTGAAGATGAGGATGGCGTCCTCCTCCCCGACCGCGCCGATCCGCATCGGTTTACCTGCCATACGCTTCACGCAGCCTTTCCCGGATGATATCCTGCGGGAATCCGTTGAGCTTGCCCGCGAGGATCAGGCGGACAGCCGCGGCCTCCCGCTCATGCGCCAGCAGCCAGCCGATGAGCGCCTCGACGGCAAAAGGTTCGTTCCTGAACGGTCTGAAAAGGCCGAGCAGATAGTCGTCCATCGCCTTCTCCAGCGCAGGGATGGCTTGGGGGTCCTGCAGCGCTTTGCGAAGCGCGGACTGGACCGCCCTGCCGCAGCCCTCCAGGCGGCGGGAGATCAGTTTCGGCCGCTGGATCAGCTTTTTCCAATCCGCGGGGCTGATCGAGCCGCCCGGCAGCAGGAGGTCCGGAAAGCTGAGGCTGGGCTCCTTGATATCCTTCAGGCGAAGATAGGACACAGCGTTCTGCAGGTCGGCCCTGCCGCTGAAGTACTGCTTTGCCGCTTTGGAACGGGTCTGCCGCAGCTGCCGCGCGATGAGGGCATAGAGCGCCTGATCGATGCGGACGTCGATTTCCATCGCGTCAGCCTTTGATACGATGCGTTTCTCCAGCGCTTCCATCGCCCGGCGGAGTTCGTCAGGGAGCTTTGCATAGACCCGTTCCGTGACCGCGTGCCTGAGCATCTCCAGGGGGAGGGTGCCGCAGTCGGAAAGGGGTTCCGGTTCGGTGCCCAGGATCCTCGTTTTCAACAGCGTTTTCAGGTTTCGCGCGTCATGCCGCAGCAGGAAAGCGTCGGTAAGCGCCGGGTCCGGGGAGATCTCGCGGATGAGCGCGCAGGCTTTTTCCAGCATCTGCACGCTGAGCCGCTGGACGTCAGACTCTTTCACGCCGGGCCAGCCGATCTCCTCCAGTACGCCGAGCGCTTCGTCATACCCGGGAGAAGCCAGAAGCCGATCCAACTGCGACCCGCCCAGCGGCCTGCGGGCAGCGGCACGGATCCGTCCGACGGCATAGGCGATGCTACCTTGCGGCATGCTCATTCCCTCATTCCGCTCTGTCAGGGAACAGGACCGCGGCGGTACCAGGCTCCAGCGCTTCCTTCTTCCCCTCAAGCATCGCTTCAAATGTGCAGTGCGTTTCGCTGTTCATACGCCGAAGCACGACGCCGCATACGCCAGGCACCGTCTCTCCGCTGTCGCGCAGCGCGCCTTCCTTGCCGGCTTTCACCAGGCGGTCGTTGGCCCTGCGGATGAACTCCTGCGAATAAAACCCGCGGTTGATCCCGCCCGGGATCAGCACCTCGTCCCCGACTGCGTTCTGCAGCACCAGTTCAAGGATCTGCGCCTCAACTTCACCGTCTGAAAGCTGATGCAGCACCGACAGCGCTTGAGAGAACGCCTTGTCGATCAGGGCGCGTTTTGCCGCAAGGAGATCCTTACGCTCATCCAGAAGGGCAAGCCTTCCCATCCGCTCGGCCATCTGCGCCCCGTCCTGGGCGGCTTTCTGCCCCGTATCCGTTTCAAGCTGCGCAACGCGAAGGGCAGACTGCTCAAGGATGGTCATCGCACGGTCCTGCGCTTCTGCCATCAGTTTCCCGATCGCCTCATCTGACTCCTTGCGGATGAGGTCCAGGATGGGCTGCGTGTTGATCCCGTCCATGCTACAGCTTGATGGCATTGACCATCAGGAAGGAAGCCAGCAGCGACAAAACCGCATAGGTTTCCACCATGACGGTCATGGTGATGGCCTTACCGGACATCTCCGGGTGCTGCCCGACCATGAGCATGCCAGATGAGGCGACCTTGGCCTGATGGATAGCCGACAGGTAACCGACGATGCCAACGGGCATTACAGCTGCCAGAAAGGCAAAGCCCTGCATGACTTCGACTGCCTTGATGCTGCCGGTCAGCGCCCCTGTGTTGACCAGGATGATGACCGCGATGAGGAAGCCGTAGATGCCCTGTGTGCCCGGCAGGATCTGAAGGACCATCAGTTTGGAGTTGACTTCGGGATTCTCCGAGGAGACGCCGGCGGAAGTCTGGCCCGCAAGGCCAACACCCTTGGCAGAGCCCAGGCCCGCAATGATGACTGAAAAAGCGGCCGCGGCAAAAGCGAGTATCTGACCGATGCTGAGATTCATTGAGTTATCCCTCCTACATGTGGAATCGTTCCGACCTGACTGGAGTAACCTTGGCGGGTATCGTTCAAGCGCACATACCGGGGCGCGAAACGCAGGGGTGTAAAAGGTTTCCCTCCCTCCTGGAAAAACTTGCCGAAGAACTCGATGTACTGCAGCCTGCAGGCATGCACGTACGCACCGAGGATGTTGATGGCGGCGTTGAACAGGTGCGCCCCGACAAAAATGACAGCACCGATCACGATGCCAATGATTCCTCCTGACATCACCATGCCCACGAGCTGATTGATCACCATGCCGATGACGCCCGTGGCCAGACCCATACCGAACAGGCGCATATAGCTGAGCAGGTCAGAAATCCAGCCGGTGACGCCGTACAGCGCGCCCAGGCCGGACAGAAGACGCTTCACCGGATTTTTGGACTTGTTTCTGCCGGCGGTCAGCAGGATGATCCCGGCGCCGGCTATCGCCATCCATTTTCCCGCTTCCGCCGTCTGCGGCAGCACAAGCAGGCCGAGGCCAATGACCAGAAGCATCCAGCTGACCTGGTCAAACAGCGCATCAAGGGGCTTCCCGTTCCTGATGTTCTGAACCATGCCCAGGCCAAGGCCGGAAAACAGATGCAGGGCGCCCACGCCGATGCACACGGCCATCACGGGCAGGGAGTTGTTGACAGGATCAAAGACGGAGGGCCAGGGGGCGAATCCGAACCAGGTGTTGTACAGCGCGCCCCAGACAACCGTCATGACGCCTCCGCCGGCCAGGATCCAGAAGAGTTTCCGCGCTCCCTGGGAAGGTTTCATGATCCTGACAAGGATGGGGATCAGGATGGCCATCATCAGCCCGTATCCGGCATCGGAAACCATCATGCCGAAGAAACAGGCAAAAAACGGCATCATCACGGCAGTCGGGTCGACAGCCCCGGGCGCAGGCAGCGCGAAACCGCTGACGACCGACTCATACGGGCTGACCAAAGCCGGGTTGTCAAGCAGCACAGGGGGCTCCTCCCCCTCCTCGGGAAGGGCCAGCGCCACCTGGGCGTCAGGGAACTCCTCCCTGATTCTTGCTGACACGGCCTCTGCCGCGCGGGCAGGCACCCAGCCGCTCATCAGGCTTGCGGAGGCGGTATGCGCCATTTTGGAGTGGGCATCAGCCCGTGCTTTGCCGGCGTTTAAAGCCTCATAAGAGACACGAAGCTGCGGCAGGTGAGCGGCGGCCAGATCCATTTCCCTGACGATCTCTTTCTTCTTTTTCTCAATCGCATCAAGCGCTTCATTCACCCGCATGAGCTGCGTCCGCGCGGTCTCCTCACCCGTGCCCGGCACGGCCTGCTGAAAACCGATCCCCTTGAGCGCTTGATGGAATTCCTCCGCGGCATGTGAGAGGGCCAGGACACTGTCGGACTCGCGGATGCTGCCGAACCGGCGGATCACAACCGGGCGGTCCGCCCACTCCTCCGAAAGCAGCGCAAGTCCCCGGCCCGGTGCCGTGCCGAGAAAAAGACGGCAGGACGACGTGTCCTTCAGCCTGCTGAATGGGATGTCCATTTCCAGCCATGGGGACAGCTGCTCCTGCTGCTGGCGGAGGCGTGCCTCCTCCCCGCGCAGGTCGCCGGACTGGCGTTCCAACCGCTCGACCCGGCTGACCAGCTCCATCGCCTGATGATGGTCTTCCTGCAGCAGGGCCTCCCCTTCCACCGCGGGGAGAGGGATAAACATGGACTTTTTTTCCTTGTCATAGCGCGAAAGCCTGTTGATGGTCCAGTGCAGCTGATCCCTCTGCTCCTCAAGGGATCCGGCCTTCAGGCTTTCAGACGGCGGCAGTTCCGTCTCCGCCTTATTCACTTCCGTCATCTGTACACAGCCGAAGCGCTGAAGCGTTTTCAACAGACTTTCATGATCCCGGCGAGGGATCAGCACGCTGACACGCTTCATTTCAGCGAGCGCCATTGAGCACCTCGCTTAGGATATATTCAACTGCTTTATCAAGATTCCCGGAGGAGGACCTGATATAGTCCCCGATCCTTTTCTGGTTTTTCATCCTCTGTTCCGCCAGATCATTCTCTGCCTGAACGCGCTTTTCCTCAATCAGTCTCTGGTACAGCGTACGGCTGTCCACAGCTGCCTTGCGTTCCTTCTCCAGCGCGGACGTTTCGGCGTTTTTTACGACATCATCGGCGCTCCGCTGCGCTTCCTGCAAAGCCGATGCCGCCCGCTGTTCTTCGTCCAGGATGATCTGGAGGATATCTAGGCTCATACGTCACACCTCTTGGAATTACTGGCGTATAGTGTATCACACCTGCAT
The DNA here is from genome assembly GCA_964629345.1 of uncultured Christensenella sp. Classification (GTDB taxonomy): domain Bacteria; phylum Bacillota; class Clostridia; order Christensenellales; family Aristaeellaceae; genus UBA6115. Next base: position 6,719 of record CAZVSG010000105.1, read on the forward strand.
CTGCCCGGCAACCGGCCGATGCTTTTGTAAGGTGCGTACAGCAAACCGGATGAAGTCCTTGCGTGCCACGGCGGGTCTTGATATAATGACGGCGCACTGATGTTTGAAAGGATGGAACCCACATGTTTGACTGGCTCCTGAAGATCTCCTCCGCCCTGGCGGAAACCACCGCCGCGGGCGATACGGCTGCAGCGGCAGGCACCGCGGCTGACCCGGCCAGCCCCGCGTCCCTGATCTCCATGTTCCTGCCGATGATCCTGATCGTTGCCGTGTTTTATTTCCTGATGATCCGCCCGCAGCGCAAAAAGGACAAGAAAGTCAAGGACATGCTGGCCAATCTCAAGCCCGGCGACCGCATCTGCACCATCGGCGGCATTTACGGCACCATCAAGGGCCTGCGCGAGGACACCGTCATCCTGAACGTCGGGCGCGAGGACACGGAAATGGTGTTCGCCCGCTGGGCCATCCGCAACGTCGAGGCCGTCACTGTGGAAAACGAAGGCGAGCTCCTGGCGTAAGCAGGGAAACGCCCGGCATAGACAGCGCCCGTTTTTGTTGGGCGCTGTCTTTATTCCAGCGAATGAGCAACCACACAGATAGGGCGGGGATATCCATGGCTCCGTACAGCCGAAAGAATGAGGCGCAGCCGTTTGCGGTTGAGTTCAGTACGATAAGGAGAAGGGGATGAAGAGACAGGACGGACGGGAAGCCGCCCAGCTGCGAA
>CAZVSG010000106.1:0-7103 GCA_964629345.1 uncultured Christensenella sp.
TCAGTCTTCGATGACCCTGGCGACAGCGCCGGAGCCGACCGTGTGCCCGCCCTCGCGGATGGCGAAGCGAAGCCCCTGCTCGATCGCGATCGGTGTGATCAGCTGCACTTCCATCTGGACGTTGTCACCGGGCATCACCATCTCCACCCCGTCGGGCAGCTTGATCGAGCCGGTCACGTCCGTCGTCCGGAAATAGAACTGCGGGCGATACCCGTTGAAGAACGGTGTATGACGGCCGCCTTCTTCCTTGGTCAGCACGTACACCTCAGAGTAGAAGTGCGTGTGCGGCTTGATCGTCCCGGGCTTCGCAAGCACCTGGCCGCGCTCGATCTCGTTGCGCTGGATGCCGCGCAGCAGCGCGCCGATGTTGTCCCCCGCTTCCGCCTTGTCCAGCAGCTTGTGAAACATCTCCACCCCGGTCACCACCACCGGCCGCGCCTTCTCCATCAGCCCGACGATCTCCACCGTGTCGGATACCTTCACCTCACCGCGCTCAACTCGGCCCGTGGCCACTGTGCCGCGCCCGGTGATGGAGAACACGTCCTCCACCGGCATCAGGAACGGCTTGTCGATCGCGCGCGCAGGCGTGGGGATGTAGGAGTCCACCGCGTCCATCAACTCATAGATGCACTGCGTCTCCGGCGCGTTCTTCGGGTCGGACCCGTCCTTGGTCATATAATCCAGCGCCTTGAGCGCGCTGCCCTTGACGATCGGGATCTCGTCCCCGGGGAACTCATAGCTGTTCAGCAGGTCGCGCACTTCCATCTCCACCAGCTCCAGCAGCTCCTCGTCGTCCATCAGGTCGACCTTGTTCATGAACACCACCATCGAAGGCACGCCGACCTGGCGGGCCAGCAGGATGTGTTCACGCGTCTGGGGCATCGGGCCGTCCGGCGCCGACACCAGCAGGATCGCTCCGTCCATCTGCGCCGCGCCCGTGATCATGTTCTTCACGTAGTCGGCGTGGCCGGGGCAGTCCACGTGCGCGTAGTGCCGCTTGTCCGTCTGGTACTCCACGTGCGCGGTATTGATCGTGATCCCGCGCGCCTTCTCTTCCGGCGCCTTGTCGATCTCGTCATACTTCATCGCCTGCGCGTTGCCTGCCTTCGCAAGCACCATGGTGATCGCCGCCGTCAGCGTCGTCTTGCCGTGGTCGACGTGACCGATCGTGCCGATGTTCACATGCGGCTTGGTGCGCTCAAACTTCTGTTTTGCCATGATTTGCTTTCCTCCTGTTATTACGGTCTTTTGCCGGGCAGAAACCGGCTTTCTTGCCGGAAACCGGCTTCCTGCCAATGCGGCGAACCGCAATGGGCTTGTGGAGCGGGTGATGGGAATCGAACCCACGTGACCAGCTTGGGAAGCTGGAGCTCTACCATTGAGCTACACCCGCGTCAGGCAGATACCTTGAGTATTCTATCCAAGGCCCACTTGTTTGTCAACTGCAAAACGCTGACCTTGGTTGATTTGCCGTAAAATCTGCCTTCAGGAAATGACAATTCCGAGAGACTTGACCAATGCCTCTTTACAGGAAACCCAACCTTATCCGGATGTTGATGATTCACCGCGGAGTGTTCCTGGCGGTATAGACCGCGTACATCAGGATACCGGCCGCAACCGACGCATTGAGGGAGCCGATTTCTCCGCTCATGGGGATGCAGACCTGCTTGTCGCACAGCGATAAGGTCAGCTCGCTCACGCCCTCCCCCTCGCTGCCGATGACCATCGCGCAAGGACCGGAAAACTTCACTGTTCTGTAATCCTCTCCGTCAGGATCAGCGCCGTAGACCCAAATCCCCTTCTGCTGCAGGTTTTTGATGGTCTGATTCAGGTTGGTCACCCGCGCGACCTTCATGTGTTCCACAGCACCTGCCGAGGCCTTTACCGCGGCTGGGGTCAATCCCGCCGCGCGGTGGATCGGCACGATCACCCCATGCGCGCCTGCGCAGGACGCGGTCCTGATGATAGCCCCCAGGTTATGGGGGTCGGTGATCTGATCCAGAATGATGATGAAGGGGTCCTCCCCCATCCCGGCAGCCTGACCTAATATATCTTCCACTGATGAATACTGATAGGCGGAAGCATAGGCGATCATCCCCTGGTGATTCTTTGTGATCTGGTCAAGCCGGGTCCGCTCAACAGACTGGATCATGACGCCGGCTTTCTTGGCCAGGCTGACGATCTCCCTGGCCGATCCGGAGAGTTCTCCTTTGGCGATCATCAGTTTTTCAAGGTCACGCCCCGCCTTGATCGCTTCACGGATCGGGTTGCGGCCTGTCAGGATAATGGCCGGCGTGATCTCCTCCTCAACGGGGGCAACGATCTCGACTGCCTTTGGGGGCATTGGCTGAACAATGGTGGATGCAGGTCTCTGCAAAGGTTGAAAGGCGACGGAAACGGTCTGCCGACCGCCTTGTAAGGACGGCTTGACGGACCAAAGCGCTTGGAGGCAGGCGAGTTCTTCCAGTCATCGCTGCGGACCGTGTCTGCCGGTTTCCCGAATCTTCCGGAGGGTCTCTCCTGGAATGTGCGTCCGCCTCCCGGCCCGTCAAAGCGGTTGAAACGAGGCCCGGCGGACGGCCTTACGGGCCTGCCCTGATCTTGAACCGGGTCGGACCCGTGGGTCCTGACAGGCGCTTTCCCATACGCGGGCGGCTGTGCTTTCCCCTGCCCTCGGCTATTCTGTGAGGGACCTTTAGAGCTGCTTGAAGGTCTGCCTTCCCATCCTTCACGCCTTGGGGCATTGGGTCCAGGGGCTGCCCACTTCATTTTGGGTCCGGGAAACCCCTTCTTCTGAGGGTTGCGGTCATTGTTCATCTGGTTGCCTTTCAGAGAGACAGCTGTCTCATTATTTTTTGGTTTGATCCGTATCAAGTTCACGATGATAGGAGCCCCGGATCGTTTGCTTCATTTCCCCCTGTTCCTGACACTTTGTGATCAGGCTGAGCAGCGAGTCGATCCTGTCCATATTCCCTGTGAGGAAATGAAAACCTATCAAAGCCTCCAATCCGGTAGATGCCGAGTACTCCGCTGACGTGGAGGATTTTGGCACCGGGTGCTTGGCATGCGCGTTTCTGCCCCGGCGCACGATGTCCTTCTCATCTTCATCAAGGACATCCATGATGTTTTCAAGCGCCAGGGCTTGTGCGGGCGCGCTGATGCTGCGGCTGGTTTTCACGTGCATGAACTGGAGGCTTTTTCCCTCATTCAACGCGTTCAGCCGGACGAGCAGGCTGTAGACAGAGTCGCCGATGTAGGCCAACTGCAGCACGCTGTATGACAGGGCGTCTTTCTTTGTGAGGGCGGTGTTCACTGCTGCTGGGTCGTTTTGGTGTAATGGGACGGGCTCATGCCGACGATGTTCTTGAATGTCTTGGAGAAGTGATAGGGATCCTCCATTCCGACCTCAACGCCTGCCTGCCGGACGGTCATCCCCTCTTTCAGCAGCGTTTTCGCGCGTTCCATTTTGCAGAAGAGCTGGTAGCTCTGCGGCGGCATCCCAACCTCAGAAACAAAGCGCTTGCGGAAGGTCTCAACGGGCATGCGGCTCAGGCTGGCCATGTCGTTGAGGGTAAAGGAATCCCTGTACTGGTTCTTTCTCATGGCGTCAATGACCTTGGAGATTTCATGCGACAGGACCGCGTCCATCGCGACCGGCTGGCCGGAATGGGATGCGAGCAGGCCCCATAACAGCTGCTGAAGCTGGGCAGATGATGCTTCCCTGGCAGATGCGATCCTGACGATGGCCTGAACGATGTGTTTTCCAAGCTTGAGCTGGGAAGGAAGCGCGCCCTGCTTCATTGCCCTGTGCGGCAGAGCGCCCATCAGGAGCATGAAATCCTCTGCAAGCCGTCCGTCGACAGTCATCCAGATGATCCTGGCTTCCTGTTCAACGTGCATGGAAACATTTTTTGAGTTCATGGGGATCATGCAGCTTTCACGGCTCCTGATGCGAAGGTCGTTCATGCTGAGTGAAAATGAGCCGCTCTGGCACAGGATCAGGAGCCAGTCGTCCTGGGGCTTCAGGATGTAATGACCGCTTGTCAGCATGGCGGAGCCGGCTGATGCTATCCAAAGACCGCTGGCTTGCGCGAGCGGATCGGGCTGATGGATGCCTTCAACAGAAACGGGCAGTTTATCCTGCTGTTCCTGTACGTCGCTGAAAAGAACGGAAGTGGGCATGGATACCTCCTTGGCATTGGATAAGGTAAGTATATATACCATAAAGGACAATGTCAATATCTATATCCAATTATTACATTATATTTGCACAGCAGTTGGTTTGCCCGCGCAAAACATCTGATGTATACTCCAGTCATCAAGACGCGGAAGACGGAGACAGCTTTGAAACGAATCGATTACCATTCCTATACTGTGCAGAAGGCGGTTGAAAAGCTGAAGGAGCTTCAGCTTGAACTGCCAAGGCTGTGCTCGGATTATTTCCGGGCGATCGCCCAGGTGACAAGCGCCCTGACACGGCAGGCCTACGCGTATGACCTTCGGCTGTTTTTCCAATACCTCTCGCTTGAAGAAACGGACTTCTCGGGCATGTCGCCGCGCCTGATGACGCAGGAACATATGAAACTGGTATCCGCGCGCCATATCGAAGGGTTTCAGGAGTACCTGCAGTATTACGTCAAGCCCGATGCAGTCCATGGGAAGGACCCGGAAACAAGCGGATCTGCCCCCGTCCAGAACCGGGAACTCGGCATCATGCGAAAGCTCAGCTCCGTGCGTTCCTTCTTTGATTACCTGTTCAGAAATGAGATCGTCCCGTCCAACAACGCCGCGCTTGTTTCCATGCCGAAAAGGCACAGCAAGCCGATCCTCTATATGGAAAAAGAGGAAGTGGAGCGGATGGTCCAGGCCATTGCGAGCGGTGAAGGTTTCAGCAAAAGCCAGCGGGCATATCTCCGGAACACCAAGCGCCGCGATATGGCCATCCTGATGATGTTCCTGGGCACCGGCATCCGCGTCAGCGAACTGGTAGGCCTTGATGTCGACGATCTTGATTTTTCCAACTCCTCATTCATGGTCACAAGAAAAGGCGGAAATCAAACCATCCTGTATTTCCCGGAGACAGTCTCAGCCTTGCTGCAGTCCTATTTGGAGGAGCGAAAAACGTCCGATCCCCTGCCGGGGCACGAACATGCGTTGTTTCTCTCTCTTCAAAAGCGCAGGATCACGCAAAGAGCCGTCGAGAACCTCGTCAAGAAATATGCCCTGATCGGCGCGCCGCTGAAAAAAAGACTCAGCCCGCACAAACTCCGCAGCACCTTCGGGACAAACCTCTACGAGCAGACCGGCGACATCTATCTGGTAGCAGATACCCTCGGCCATGCCGATGTCAATACAACGCGAAAACACTATGCTTCTATGTCTGACTCAAAACGAAGAGAGGCGTCAAAGAGGATCAGCCTTCCGGATATCAAGCCGATCCGGGATGCAGATGACAAACTGAATATCTGATCCGGATTATTTTTACTATTGCAAACATGCGTTTGCATGTTATAATCAATCATCCAGTTCAGGAGGAAGACCTGATGAGCAGTGAAAAGATTCCCGGGAAAAGAAAGCATGGCGAGACCCAGGCGATCATCCTCCGCTATATCTGCGATCAAATCGATGAGCGCGGATTCCCGCCATCAGTGCGGGAGATTTGCGAAGCCACGGGTCTCAAGTCCACCTCAACTGTCCACGGGCATTTGAAGCGCCTTGAAAAACAGGGCATGCTCAAGAGAGATTCGCTGAAGCCCCGTGCGATGGCCGTCACAAAAAGGAATGCGGATACCGCGGGTAAGCACGTACGCATGATCCCCTTGCTGGGCCCCGTCGCGGCAGGCAGTCCGATCCTGGCAGAGGAGAGCATCTCCGAAATGCTGCCGATCCCGGACTTCATGCTCAGGGACGGGGAGCACTTCGCGCTGCTGGTTCGCGGCGACAGCATGATCCAGGCCGGTATCCTCAACGGCGACTACCTGGTCGTCAAGCAGCAAACCACAGCCAACAACGGCGACATCGTTGTGGCCATGATCAACGGGGACGCGACGGTCAAACGCTTCTTTAAAGAGAAGGGCCATTTCAGGCTTCAGCCGGAGAACTCCGCCATGCAGCCGATCATTCTGAAGGAAGTTGAGATCATCGGGAAAGTGGTCTCCGTTTACCGGACACTTTAGCCGCAAGCTTCATTTGGCATAAGAATAAGATAAGGCAACCTCGAAAAACCATCACTCAGCGCTTTGACAACAGCTTCCTCCACATTTCCGGCCCCATGCCTCATGATCTGGCGCACGTTCAGCCCCCTGCTCTGCTTTTACCTCCCCAACCGTACTGTTCCCCGCGATTTGGGCATGGTTATCCCGCAACCGGCTGTCCGCGGCGCAAGACTTCGTACCTGCACAGGTTGTAGACCAGGTTGGTCAGCCCAACGTTGAACCTCGCGCGCGCGATCCCGACGCACCGCACGGTGATCCCGTGCATCGTCCCGGTCATGTACCCGAAGACGTGCTCAACGCGCGACCTGACCCTCGATTTCTCCTTGTTCTTCGCTTTCTGCTCCTCGCTCAGCGGCCTGCCCCGGTACCCCTTTTCGTGAATGCGGTTTTTCGTCCCTGCCGGAAGCTGCTCCGCAATGGGTTTCCCGGAATACGCGCTGTCCGCGTACAGCACTTTGTCCTTCCCGTCCACCAGGGCGATGAGCGCCTGGCTGTCGTGCACCGATGCGTCTGTTACGGAATAACCTGTTATCAGCTTGCTTTCCGCGTCCACCTTGACGTGATCCTTGTAACCAAAGTGCCGTTCCCTGTTCTTGATAGTCCAGCGCGCGTCGGTGTCTTTCTGGCGGATTTTGTGGATATTCTCCGGCTTCTCCCAGTCCTCCGGCGTCCTGCCTTCCCTGATCTCCCGGTTCTCGTCCCGCGTGTTGCGCTGGCGCGGCGCTTCAACAAACGTCGCGTCCACAATGGTGCCTTCCCGCGTGACCAAGCCTTGCCGTTCCAGCTGCTGGTTGAAACTGCTGAACATCTCTTCCATAACGCCCGCTTTCACCAGCGTGTCCCGGAACAGCCAGATCGTCTTCGCGTCCGGTACCGGGTCTCCCAGCG
>CAZVSG010000106.1:7113-7331 GCA_964629345.1 uncultured Christensenella sp.
GACAGCCCCAGAAAACGCCTGAACGACATCCGGTCGTTGATCTGATACTCCGCCTGGTCATCCGAGATATTGAACAGCCGCTGAAGAACCAGCACCTTGAACATGAGCAGATAACTGTATGGCGGCCGCCCTCCCGCCCCCTTGTGCTCTTTCGCAAATACCCTGTTCAGGACGCCTTCGAATATGCGCCAGTCCATGACACCATCCAGTTTCTCCAG
>CAZVSG010000107.1:0-7312 GCA_964629345.1 uncultured Christensenella sp.
CTTATCTGAGGCACGACTCTGCTTTCGCGCTCAATGTATATAAGGTACGTCGATTGCTTGACAGAAGCAATACACCGCCCTATACTGTGCGGGCAATCATCAGAAAGGAGGCCGGGACATGAATCAGATCGGGATCATCCGGAGCTGGAACACTGGAGTCAAGCCATGTCACGGCCGGCTTTCCCTGCGCTGAGACAAGTCTTTCAGCGGCTTCAGGCGGGCTCCGGCATGGTCAAGTGCGGGAGCTGTTTTTTTGTCAGTATATGTTAGGTGAAATATGAAGAAACGTAATTACAAGCTGTTCCTCAGTCTGTTGAAAGAGAATGCGAGATATTTCTCGGGCGCTGCCATTCTGGCCGTCGTCAGCGTTTTCCTGGGTTTCCTCACCCCCGCCGTGCTGGCGGAGGTGCTGGACAACTACCTGAGCGGCCTGCCCTCCAGGCTGCCGGGCTTTTTGTCCGGCTTCGTCAATGATCTGGGCGGGCGCGAATTCATGCGCGCAAACCTCTGGATCCCCGGGCTCGTGCTGGTGCTCATCAGCGTTTTCAACGGCGTCTGCAACTTCCTCAAGGGGCGCTGGACGGCCGTCGGCAGTGAGAACGCCGCCAGAAGGCTGCGCAACGGCCTGTATGAGCATCTGCAGGAGCTGCCTTTCAGCTACCACAGCCAGTCGGCGACCGGAGACCTGGTGCAGCGCTGCACCTCCGACGTGGACACGGTCCGCCGTTTCCTCGCCATGAACATGCTCAGCATCGTGGACGCCGTGATGATGGTCGGCATCGCACTGGCGCTGCTGATCCCCCTGTCGCTGAGGATCACCATGGTCAGCCTGGTCATCATGCCGGTGCTGTTCCTGTTCGCCTGGCTGTTTTTCAAGCTGATCATCAAGGCCTTCCGCACAGCCGACGAGTCGGAAGGGCGGCTGACCACCGTGCTTCAGGAGAACCTCACGGGCATGCGCGTGGTACGCGCCTTCGGACAGGCGCAGCGGGAGATCGAGAAGTATGAGGCCGCCAGCTGCGAAACGCGGGACAAATTCCTGAAGCTCACCTGGCTGGACGCCTTCTACTGGAGTTCCGGCGACCTGATGGGCATGAGCCAGGCGCTGCTGACGCTGCTGTTCTGCCTGTCTGAAGCCCAGGCCGGCCGGATCTCCGTCGGGGACATCGTGGTGTTTACCAGCTACGTCGGCATGCTGATCTGGCCGGTGCGCAACCTTGGGCGCATCCTCTCACAGGGCGGGCGCACCATGGTCTCCCTGGAGCGCATCGACGAGATCCTCCGCCAGAAAGCGGAGGAGGACCAGCCGGGGGCAACAGCGCCCGCGCTTGACGGCGACATCGTGTTTCATAATGTGACTTTTAAGTACGAAGGCAGCGCCGAGGTGCTGAAAGACCTCAGTTTCACCATCAAGGCAGGCCAGACCGTCGCCATCCTCGGCGCGACCGGCTCCGGCAAGTCAAGCATCGCGCTGCTGCTGCAGCGCATGTACGCGCCGCAGGCCGGGACGATCACCCTCTCCGGCCATGACATCAGGACGATTGCCCGAAAGCATCTAAGGAGCCGTGTGGGACTGGTCCTGCAGGAACCTTTCCTCTATTCAAAGACCATCTACGAGAACCTGCGCATGGCGGCGCCGCACGCCTCCAGGGAGGAGATCGAGGCGGCGGCCGGGGACGCGCAGGCCCTTGAGTTCATCAAGGACAGCGAAAAGGGCTGGGAAACCCTGGTGGGCGAGCGCGGCGTCACCCTCTCGGGCGGGCAGAAGCAGCGCGCGGCCATCGCGCGCACGCTGCTGAAGAACAACGACATCCTCATCTTTGACGACTCCCTCTCCGCGGTGGATACGCAGACCGACGCGCGGATCCGCGAAGCGCTCAGGCGCCGCAGCCTGGGCGTGACCACCATCATCATCAGTCACCGCATCCTCACCCTCAGCCAGGCGGACCGCATCCTGGTGCTGGAGGATGGAAAGATCAGCGACCAGGGCACCCATGAGGAGCTGATCTCCCGTCCCGGCCTGTACCGGCGCATTCACCAGATCCAGTCGGGGCTTGAGGATGAATTCATCCAGCACAAGGAGCTGAGCGCAGCTCAGGAGGCACATTATGAGTGATTTCAGCTTTCCGGAAGAACAGGAGTACACCAAGAAATTTGATTTCAGCCTGTTCAGAAAACTCTTTATCCACATGCGCAGGCACTGGAAGAACATGGGCCTGGTCGCCCTGTTCATGTCCATCCTGGCCAGCACCGACGTGCTGATGCCGCTGCTCACACGCCACGCGATCGACAACTACATCAGGCCGGGGGAGGCAGCGGTCTCCCTCTGGCCCTTCGCGATGATCTACCTGGCAGTCATCCTGCTGCAGGTCGCGGTCATTTTCTTCTTCATCCTCCTGGCCGGGCGGGTCGAGCACAACGTCGCCTATGACATGCGCCAGAAGGGTTTCCGCAAGCTGCAGGAGCTCTCCTTCTCCTACTACGACAGGATGTCCGTGGGACATCTGATGAGCAGGCTCACCAGCGACATCAGCCACCTGTCCGAAGCCTTCGGCTGGGGCCTTGTGGACCTGGTCTGGGCCGTCATTTTCCTGATCTCCTGCACCACGGCGATGCTGATCATTTCCTGGCAACTGGCCCTGGGCGTGCTGGCGATCCTCCCCCTGCTTGCCCTGATCTCGGCGTATTTTCAGAAGCGCATCCTGAAGGCCCAGCGCGAGGTCCGGAAGATCAATTCCCGCATCACCGGCGCCTTCAACGAGGGCATCATGGGGGCAAAGACCACCAAATCGCTCGTGCGGGAGGATGAAAACTTCAGGGAGTTCGGGGAGCTGACGGGCTCCATGCGCAAGGCAGCGATCCGCTCGGCCACCCTGTCCAGCCTCTTTCTCCCGCTGGTCATCTCCGTCTCCTCCCTGGCGACCGCATACGTTCTGGGCGAAGGCGCCGGCAAGGTGCTGGGAGGCGTTCTGACCCTGGGCACAGTGACCGCCTTTGTGAACTACTCCGTGCAGTTTTTCAACCCCATCCGCGACATCGCCGCGACCTTCAGCGAAATGCAGCGCATCCAGGCCGCCGCGGAGCGCGTGCTGAGCCTTTTGGAGACGGAGCCTGAGATCCAGGACAGCAAAGAGGTCGAAGCCCGCTACGGCGACAACTTCCATCCAGATCGCGGGAACTGGGAAGACATCACGGGTGAAGTGACCTTTGAGAACGTCAGCTTCAAGTACAAGGACGGCGAGGAGGTCCTCAAAGACTTCAGCCTGCACATCAAACCCGGGGAGAACGTCGCCATCGTCGGCCCGACAGGCGCCGGGAAATCCACCATCGTCAACCTCATCTGCAGGTTTTACGAGCCCACTTCCGGCCGCATCCTCATCGACGGCAGGGACTACCGCGAGCGCAGCCAGCTGTGGCTGCAGAGCAGCATCGGATACGTCCTTCAGGAACCGCACCTGTTCTCAGGCACCGTGCTGGACAACCTGCGCTACGCCAGGCCTGAGGCCAGCGAGGAGGAGGCGGTCGCCGCGGCAAAGCTGGTCAACGCCGACGGCTTCATCCGGAAAATGGACAAAGGTTATCTGACCCCCGTCGGCGAGGGCGGCAGCCGTCTGTCCACCGGCGAGAAACAGCTGATCTCCTTCGCCCGCGCGATCCTGCATGACCCGAGGATCTTCGTGCTAGACGAGGCGACCTCATCGGTGGATACCGAAACGGAAATGGCGATCCAGCACGCGATCGAAAAAACGCTTCAGGGCCGCACCAGTTTCATCATCGCCCACAGGCTCTCCACCATCCGCTCCGCGGACCGCATCCTGCTGGTTGAGGACGGGGTGATCAAGGAAGAAGGCCGGCATGAGGAACTGCTCAAGCGCCGCGGCGCCTATTACCAGCTCTACACCAACCAGTTCCGCGAGGAAGCCGCCAGCCAGGCGCTGGGCAAGGGCGGGACAAAAACCGCATAAGCCGGACAGAACAGTCCGAAACGCGGCAAACATCCTTCACATGGCAGGAAAGCACCTCCGGGGAGCAAATCCGGAGGTGCTTTCCTGCACATCCAGCCGGAGCATCACGATCCGTTCGCGGGGGATGGATCAGCTGACAATCCGAAATGGCAAATGTACGGGGAAAGCCATCAAGGCTATCGGTGTGCACGGTGATGAACAGTTCTTTGCCGCTCTGCAGTAGCCCGGGCAGCACGCCCGCAGACCCCCGGCCCTCCAGTTCCAGCGGACCAGCCTCATCCAGAAAGATCGCCCGGACAGCCGGATCCGCGATGGCCCGTTCCAGAGTGCTCCTTTCAAGCACGGACCGGCCGTCCAGGATCACGCCCTCTGTCCTCATCGTCCTCGCCTGCTTTTGATCAAGCATCCGGTTGAGCGTGTGAAACGATGCTGTTCGCGTTCCGAAAAGTGCGGTCAGTCCCTTGCGGCTGTTATGTCATCAAAGCGTCAGGTTCGATTTGCATGGTTCTATCACAGGGACGGCGCGTCACGGAATACACGGAAAATGCTTGGTGAATCAAACAAGCCCGTGCGATCACCCGCCAGCCGGTCCGGGGGTATAATCATGGGGCATGGTTCATCGGCGCTTGGGAGGATGCGTTGATCCTTAGAATTGCCTGAATGATGCGAAAGGATGGCTGTATTGATGAAAAAGGCTTTGCAGACACTGCTCGCGGCCTTGCTGCCGCTCTTCCTGCTTGCGCTTCCGGCCATGGCGGAGGAGACCGGCAACTTTACCGTAACATCCGCGCTGTACCTGAATGCCGGAGCGGCCAGACCGATCCATGAAAACGGAGATGAGGCCTCCGCCGTCATCCGCCAGCTTGATACGGGCGAAGCCTTTGAACTGCTGGGCATCACAGGTTCCTGGGCGGAGATCCTGGTGTATTCCGAGGCGGGCGACCCCCTTCATGGCTGGACAAGGCCTGAAGGCCTGCGGCAGAAGGAGGCTTCCGACGGCGCGGCGCTGGCGATCGTTTCCAGCGCGGACCCCTCCGTCCGCGTCCATCTGCGCACCAGCGCCAGCAAGAGCGCCAAATCCCTGGGCAAGTACTTCTCCGGCGTGGTCGTCCGGGTGCTTGATCAAGAGGGCGGCATATGGACCAGGGTCCGTATCGGCAGCCTGGAGGGCTACATGGAAACGGGCAGCCTGGTCCTTGACGGGCCGGTGGGCAGCGTACCCAGCCTGATCCCCGCTGTTCTGGTCAATTATCAGGACGGCTTCAGCCTCACCCTGCGCGCGGGGCAATCCTACCAGTCTGAGAAGCAGGGCGCGGTCCCGAACGGGCAGCCCGTGCGCGTGCTGGGCGTCACGGAAGAGTTTGCCCACGTGCTGACAGAGGAGGGGAAGACCGGTTTTATGATGGCCTCCGCCCTCACCCCCCAGCCAGTCTATGCGGACATCCCCTACGTCGCTTCCATTCCACGCCCGGACGGAGCAGTGAGCGTGATCGACAACCCGAACGGCCAGGGCGCGCACCTGCGCCAAAGGGGCTCCACCGCCTCGGAATCCCTGGGGCTCTACCCCAACGGCACCGAGGTGGTCGTGACCGGCGGCACGGTTTACTGGAAGCAGGTCTGGGTCGACGGCAGGACCGGTTACATGATGGCACAGCTGATCCGCGGCTTTGTCCCGGAGGAGTTTCAGGAGGACGGCGGCGAATAGGGACAGCGCTGTCCAAAACTTCAATTTCCCGATATGACAAAAGTCCTCCGTTCCATCAGGGAGCGGAGAGCCGGTTCAAGATAGGTTCAGTTCCTGCGCGGCACTGTCAGCACACCGGACACGCTGACCTGGGGCACCGTGCAGCGGGAAGTGTCAAAGCAGCAGGGCCGCCGCTCTCCCTTCCTGAGCTTGTCACAGGCCGCTGACACGCGTTTTGCCCGGGTAGCAGGGTTGCCGGTCGAGCGCACCCAGCGGATCCATTCCCACCTCGCCCGGACAGTGCAGGCGGCCCAGACGTCCAGCAGGTCTTCCTGCGCAAGGGCCTCCCCCAGGTCCTCCGGCAGCGGGGGTTCCGGCCAGACGGCGGCAGGCCGCAAAGAAACGGTTACCAGGTTGCCGGCCCGGATGTTCTCCGCATGGTCCCCTTTCAGTTCAAGCCAGTGCCCGCCCCGGCCGTCCGGTTCAAGGGGCAGAACAAAGGGCAGGCTGTTGATCTCACCCTCGCCCATCACCATGCCCCGGGAGGGAAGCGACCGGCTGACCTGCTCCGGCAGGCGAAGGATGAGGAAATCACCCGCTTCCTCCGCCCTTGCTTCAAATGCCGGAAAAACCTTTTCCATCGTTCCCCTCCGCTCATGCTGTCACGCGGATTATACCCTGCGGAGAGCGGGCAGACGAAGGTTTCCCGCGCGCCGTCTTGCGCGCGCATCCCTGCGGTGCTATACTCAGCCCATCGTGATGAACGGGAAACACCCCTTGATCCGCTTTCAGAGAGACGCCGGAGGGTGCAAGGCGGCAGCGGACGGGGCCTTCCGCCCGGGAGCGGGCCGCGAGGAGCGGCAGGGGAGCGCCCCCTACAGCGCCGAGAGTGGCCGCGCGGGCGCGCGGTAAGTTGGGTGGCAACGCGGAACCTTCCGTCCCATGGTGGAGGAAGGATTTTTATTTCAAAGGAGCAGCCAAATGATCGACATCGCATTGATCCGCAACGATCCGGAGCTTGTGAAGGAAAACATCCGCAGGAAGTTCCAGGACAGGAAGCTGCCATTGATTGACGAGGCGGCGGAGCTGGACCGGCTCAATCGGGAAGCCATCGGACAGGCCGACACGCTGCGCGGTCAGCGCAACACGCTTTCCAAGCAGATCGGCGGACTGCTGGCCAAGGGCAGGAAGGACGAAGCCGAAGCCGTCAAAGCCCAGGTCGCGCAGATCGCCGCGCAGCTGACGGAACTTGAGGCCAGGGAGGTCGGATATGCCGGGAAATTGAAGGCGGTCATGATGCAGATCCCGCAGATCATGGACCCTCGCGTACCCCTGGGCCGGGATGACAGCGAAAACGTGGAGATGGAGCGCTTCGGCGAGCCTGCGGTGCCTGGCTTTGAGATCCCCTATCACGTGGACATCATGGAGCGTCTGGCCGGGATCGACCTGGACTCCGCCCGCAGAACCAGCGGCAACGGTTTTTACTACCTGAAGGGCGACGTCGCCCGGCTGCACTCCGCCATCCTGTCCTATGCCCGTGACTTCATGATCGACCGCGGATTCACCTATTTTATCCCGCCGTTCATGATCCGCTCCGAGGTGGTGACCGGCGTGATGAGCTTTGCCGAAATGGAAAACATGATGTACAAGATCGAGGGCGAGG
>CAZVSG010000108.1:0-7205 GCA_964629345.1 uncultured Christensenella sp.
ATGATGAAGGGATTGCCCCAGATGTAATAGCTGACCTGCAGGTCCCTTACCGCGTGCAGGTCTTTCCGTGTCAGCAGGTAGACGCGGCAGCGGGCCGTCTGTCCCGGAGCGATCTCAAAGGACAGGTTGACGTCCTGACCCATGGCTTCCTGCTGGGAATAGCAGAACACGTCGCCCTTGACCGGCACGATCTGGGCTTCCAGCATGTCCGCCTGGACCAGCCCCCGGTTGCGCACCAGAAGGGTATACTGCAGGATCACGTAGTCCCCGGCGTTTCCGCTCAGGACGGGGTCATACACCAGCCCGCGGGCCGCGTTGCCGCGGATCAGAGGGACCAGGCGGTCATACTCCGCCTGAAAGGTTTGCGCGGGCAAAGGCTGCACGCTTTCCACGCTGATCTCAAGACGTGCGTTCAGATAGCCCCACAGGGTGAGACCGCCGACGATCAGCGCGATGACCGCGAGGGCGAGCGCGATCTTTTTCATCAGTTGCCCCTTAGCAGGATGTCGTTCATCTTCTGGATCATTTCGGAGTCCTTGAGCCTGAACTGGATCTCGACCCTGCGGGAGGCGTCCATGTTTTCCGTGCCGTCAGGATAGAAGATCCGGTCGGAATAGCTCCTCCCCTTGGCGGTGAGGATGCTCTGCAGCCTGCTTTGCTGCTGGGGGAGAAGCCCCGGCATCTCCAGGCAGTAGGTGGCCACGCCCAGCGCGCGGTCCTGGGACAGCTGAAGGTTGCTCAGGTAGCTGCCCCGCGAGTCGGTATGCCCCTCGATCACGATCTCCGCTACGTAGGCCTCGTACTCGGGCCTGAGCAAGACGCTCAGGTACACCGGGATCAGCTGCGCCAGCTGGACCTGGCCCGCAGGGAGCAGGACGTCCTCGCCGGTCTGGAACAGCAGGGTGCTGTCCAGCATGATGTCCCCTGTATCCTCGTTCACCTTGACCCCCAGGCTGTTCTGGGCGAAGGCGATGCTCAGGTCCTTGATGATCTTGGTGCGTACGCCCAGCAGCTCGTCGATCTGCTGCTGCTGCTGGTTCATCGCGAGCTGCATCTCGTTGAGGGAGGTTTCCTGGGCGAGCAGCTGCAGCTGCAGCAGGGCCTGCTCATCCTGCTGCGTTTTCAGCGCTGTCTGCGCGGCGAAAAGTTCGTCCTCCTGCTGCTGCAGCTGGATCTGGATGGAGGCGACCTCTTCTTCTTTTCCCATCAGCTCCGCCTGGGCTGTCCGGAGGTCTTCCTCTTTCTGCACCAGGGCGATCTGCGTCCTGTCCAGTTCCGCCTGCTGGGCTTCCAGCTCCTGGGTCTTGATGTGCAGCACCGTATAATACTGATAGATGCTCACCATCAAGGCGAGGATGAACACCAGCAGCAGACTGGAAAGCATGTCCGAGAAGGAGATCCAGTAGCTGCCGATGTCGGCCCGCGTGATCTGCCTGCTTCTTGCGCGGATCATGCGCATCCTATGCGCCCTCCGCCATCTGTTCGGCGGCTCGCGTTGCGCGGGTCAGCGCCTGGGTCATGTCGTTGAGGGCCTGCTGGACCCGGGTGAAACCCTTCATATCCAATGGCGCTGATTCTCCGGCCTTTTCCGCGGCGGCCTTCATGTCCTTGATGAGGCGGACGGTCATGTCCCGCATGTTCTCCTCAAACAGCCCCATCGTGCGGGCAAGGCCGGAGGAGATGTTCTCCACAAACCCGGCGTAGCTTTCCTGAAGGAGCTTGCCGGAACGGTTCATCTCATTGGCGACTTCGTGCGCGCGGTCGCCCGCCGCGTCGGACTGCTTCTCCACCGCCTCAAGGACGCGTCCGGACCAGGCTGCGTACTGCTCCATCTGCCGCATCAGGTCGGTCTGGGCTTCCTGCAGGGCCTGATACCGCTGGTTCTGCAGGACGACGTCCTGGTGCATGCCGGACAGGATCCCGGCGGTCTGTTCTGACAGCTGCGCACCGCTTTCCTGCGCGCGGCTCAGCTCGCTGATATAGCCCTCAAATCGGTCGATCACCGTCTGGGTGACCTGACCGGTGCGCTGGATGCTGTCCATGATCGCGTCAGCGGCGGACATCGTCCTGTTGACGGATTCCAGGTTCACGCTCTGGGACTGGTTGATCTGGGAGAGCAGCTTGCCCAGCTGAACGAACTGGCCGCCCAGCGCGCTGTTCATCCCCGCCACGAACTGGCTGACGACGTGGTTCAGGCCCTCCGCCTGGGCCTGGGTCTCATGGAGGATGAAGCTCTGGACGTTCTGGGAAATGGGGGTGAAGGAGCGTTCGACTGCCGCGCCGATGCCGCTTTCAAGCTTGCCGCTGATGTCGGTGAAAGCGCCGGACAGGAAGGCTGCCTGGTCCTCCATGTAGCAGGTCTGCCGTACCGGCTCATCCAGCGGCCGCTGCATCACGGCCTCGGAAAAGGCCTCATTGAAATCGTCCATCGCGCCGGTGGCTGCCCCCTGTGCCGCGCGGAAAAGGATGTTGAAGGTCAGGGAAGCGACCAGGCCGGCGATGGAGGTGCCGTACGCGAAGGTCATCCCTGAAATCATCGTGTGGACGGAGACGACCGTCTTCTCGGCGCTGCTCAGGTCCAGCGTGCCGAGCCCCCGCATCAGGCCGATGAAGGTCCCCAGAATGCCAAGGGAGGTCAGAAAGCCCGGGATGACCTCGGCCAGCTGAAAGCGGGCGAAGCCGGACAGGACATTTTCATCGTTGATATAATCCTCCACGTCGCAGCCAAGGCCTCTCTGGTCCAGCTGCTCCGCGTTCAGGAGGAAACGGCTCCATTGCTTCTGCATGGGTTTGCCCAGGAAAAGGCTGTCCTGCCAGTCGGGGCGTCCCGTGTCCTTGGGCTTGAACACGGCCAGGCTGTGGATGCCCTTGCGGAAACAGCGGGCCGCGCGCCTGAGCGGGAGAACGCACTTGATCAGACCGATGAGAAAGCAGGCGGCCACGGCGCCGTAGATCAGCAGGTCGATCAGCCTGCCGGAGAGGGTGGACAAAAATTCGTTCAAGTGATTCACCGCCTTTATGAATGCCATTGTAACTATTTATTATCAATAATGCAACAATTCCGTGACTATTTGAAACAGACAGGCGCGGCATGGCTTTTCGCCGGCTTTGCTTGAATCGGCCTGATGAATGGGCTATACTGAACCGGAATCCCTGCGAGGCCGGCTGGCTGAAAGGCGGTGTCCCTTGGTCGATCTGAGCGACTTCACCCGATCACTCAACCTGCGCATCCTTTCGCCTTCCAACCGGAAGGAACTGAACATCCAGTCAGCGGAGCTCAACAGGCCCGGGCTTGAGCTGGTCGGCTATTACGATCACTTCGCCTTTGAACGCCCCCAGGTGTTCGGCAACGTCGAGATGGGCTATCTGATGGACCTGAGCCCGATGAGCCGCAGGAGCAAGCTTGAGAAGTTCTTTTCCTATGATATCCCCTGTGTCATCCTCTGCCGCGGGCACGTTCCGCCGGAGGAGATGCTGAGGATCGCCGAGGAAAAGGATCTCCCCATCCTGGGATCGGACATGTCCACCACTGGGTTCATCGTATCGGCCATCATGCACCTGAACCGAGTGCTGGCCCCGCATACCATGATGCACGCCGTGCTGGTCGACGTGTACGGCATCGGCGTGCTGATCACGGGGGAGTCGGGTGTCGGGAAGAGCGAGGCAGCGCTGGAGCTGGTCAAGCGCGGCCATCAGCTGGTCGCCGACGACGTGGTGGACATCTGCCGCGTCAACGAGAACCGCCTGGTCGGCGAAGCGCCGGAGACGGTCCGCCATTTCATGGAGATCCGCGGCATCGGCATCATCGACATCCGCCAGATGTACGGCATCGGCGCTGTGCTGATGAGCAAGTCCATCGACCTGGAGATCCATCTGGAGCAGTGGAACGAGACGAAGGAATATGACCGCCTCGGGCTGGAGGAGACTTTCATCAGCATCCTGGACGTGAAGGTGCCCAGCCTTGTCCTGCCGGTCAAACCCGGGCGGAACCTCGCCATCATCATCGAAGTGGCCGCCCGCAACCTCAGTTTGAGGCGGCTTGGATACTCGGCGGCGCGGGAGCTTGACAGGCGCCTGAGCGACATGACGGGGCACTGAGCAGTCAGGAGAAGAGCATGGTATATATCGGCATTGACCTTGGCGGAACAAAGATCGCCGCGGGCATCACGGACGGCGGGGAGAAGATCATCGCGCAGGCTTCCGCGCCGACGGATGCGCGTCGCCCCTATCAGGAAGTGGTGCGGGACATGGCCGCATGTTCACTCAAGGCGATGGAACAGGCCGGCCTTGCGCCGGGCGATGTCGGCGCGATCGGCGTGGGCATACCGGGGATCGCGGAGAACGTCAACGGCACGGTGATCTTCTGCACCAACCTTGGCTGGCACAACGTCCCCCTGAGGGAAGAGCTGCGCAGGCACATCGATAAGCCGGTCTTCATCGACAATGACGCCACGGTGGCTGGGCTGGCGGAATCCATCGCCGGGGTCAGCCGGGGAGCATCCTCCAGCGTGTTCCTCACGCTGGGGACCGGGGTGGGCGGCGGCATCATCATCAACGGGAAACCCTGGACAGGCGCGCACGGCGTCGCCAGCGAACTGGGGCATCTGACGCTGGAGGTGGACGGGATCCCCTGCACCTGCGGCAAGGACGGGTGCCTGGAGCGCTACTGCTCAGCCACGGCGCTCATCCGCATGGCGCGCGAGGCCGTCAGCCTGCACCCGGACAGCCTGATCATGAGCCGCGCAGACGGCAGGACCGAGAACATCAACGGCCGGGTGGTGATCGACTGCGCGAAGGAAGGCGACCCCACTGCGATGAAGGTGTTTGACCGCTATACGAAGTACCTGGCCCTGGCCTGCAACAACGTCGTTTCCTTCCTGGATCCAGAGGTCATCGTGCTTGGCGGGGGCATCAGCCATGCGGGGAGTTTCCTTCTGGACGCGGTGCGAGAAAAGCTGCCCCGCTACCTGATGTTCAGGACCATGCCCTACAGCAGGCTGGAACTGGCGGTCCTTGGCAACAGCGCCGGCATGATCGGCGCGGCGCTTCTTGGAAAAATGATGAAAGAGGAGAATGTTCTTTGAGCAGCATCAGCATTGTTGAACTGTATCATCAGACCCCGCAGGACGGGGAGACCGTGACCGTTTCCGGATGGGTCCGGACAGTCCGCGACAGCAAGGCCTTTGCCTTTATCGAGCTCAACGACGGCTCCTGTTTCCGCAATCTGCAGATCGTCTGCGAGGCGAACATGCCCGGCTTTGACCTGGTCACGAAGGTCTCCCTGTCGTCCGCCATCCGGGTCACCGGCAGCCTGGTGCGCACCCCCGGGATGAAGCAGCCCTTTGAGCTGAAAGCCAAAGAGGTCGTTCTTCTGGGACAGTGCGATGCGGATTATCCCCTGCAGAAAAAGCGGCACAGCTATGAATATCTGCGCACCATCACCCACCTGCGCCCCCGCACGAACACTTTCTCCGCGGTGTTTCGGATCCGCTCGATCGCGGCGCAGGCCATCCACGCCTATTTCACCCGGAAGGGCTTTACCTACGTGCACACGCCCATCATCACCACCAGCGATGCGGAAGGCGCGGGGGAAATGTTCCGCGTGACCACGCTTGACCTGGAAAAACCGCCGCGGGACGGGCAGGACGGGGTCGATTTCTCCGAGGACTTTTTCGGGAAGCAGGCTTCCCTGACGGTATCCGGGCAGCTGCAGGCGGAGGCCTACGCCCTGGCCTTTGGCAAGGTGTACACCTTTGGCCCGACCTTCCGGGCTGAGAACAGCAATACCCCCCGCCACGCGGCGGAGTTCTGGATGATCGAGCCGGAGATCGCCTTTGCCGACCTGAATGACGACATGGACCTGGCGGAGGACATGGTGCGCAGCGTGATCGACGCTGTCATGCAAAAAGCGCCGGATGAACTGTCGTTCCTCAATGAGTTCGTTGATAAAGGGCTCATCCAGCGCCTGGACCACGTCCGAAACAGCGACTTTGCCCGCATCAGTTATACCGAAGCGGTCGAAAAGCTGATCTCATCAGGCGAGAAGTTTGAATATCCCGCAAGGTGGGGGATGGACCTGCAGACAGAGCATGAACGCTACCTGGCAGAGAAGCACTTCATGCGCCCGGTCTTCGTCACCGACTATCCCAAGGAGATCAAGGCGTTCTATATGCGCGCCAACCCGGACGGCAGGACGGTCGCCGCGGTGGACCTGCTGGTCCCCGGCGTGGGCGAGATGCTGGGCGGCAGCCAGCGCGAAGAGCGGTATGAGAAACTGCTGGGCAGGATCCGCGAGCTTGGGCTGAAGGAAGAGGAGTACGGCTGGTACCTGGACCTGCGCCGCTTCGGCACGGTCAGCCATGCCGGATTCGGCCTCGGGTTTGAGCGTTTTGTGATGTACCTGACGGGCATCAGCAACATCCGGGACGTCCTGTCCTTCCCCCGGACGGCGGGACATGCCGAGTTTTAACTGACAAACTAATAAGCGCCGGCTGGATGTATTTCAGCCGGCGCTTTTTGATGCCCTTGTATCTTTCTTTAGGCTTGGCTGAGCCAGTCCAGCGCTTTTTCGCGGCTGGAAAGAAAGCGCACGGTCCTTCCAAGGTTGCTTTCATAAAGGAAGGCCTTCAGCGCCAGGCTTTCGAACATGGAAAAATCGCCGGTCACCGCCAGTTTCATGCGGTATGTGGAGAACTTCTGCGTCAGCTCCCCTGCGAAACCGGACTTCAGGTCAAAAAAGGATTCGTCGATCAGCGAGCGGTCCACCAGGACACGGTCACACCGGAGGGTAAATGCGATGTCGCCGATCAGATCAAGGATGGTCTGCATGCTGTTGATGCTGCCCTCCCCGCCCGTCACTTCCGCGACGGACACGCCGTTTATTTGGATAAGGCTGACGGCCATGGGGATCAACCCTCTTTCTTCAGCGGCCTGATGAGGATGAAGGGCGTCTGCTCATTGCCCTGGCCGGAAGGATTGTCGCGCAGGGCGTCCTGGATCTGCGCGTCCGTGAGGGGGAAGCCCTTGCTTTTGCCCAGCTGGTCGCGCTGGAAATCGTTGGCGTCCATCAGCACCACCGGGATCCCCGTTTTTGCTGCCAGATCGTCGCACAATTTCTCCGGCTCAGGCGGGTTGATGACCGCCATCTCATGGTAGACCTCGTAATCGGAATCAGGATAAAAACCATCGATCCCGCCGACCCCCTT
>CAZVSG010000109.1:0-6669 GCA_964629345.1 uncultured Christensenella sp.
CCTGCTGAAAGAACTCAAGCAAAGTGCTGTTATAACGCGGCTGTACCTGGTAAATGTTTATACATTTATATGCAGTTCAATTGACAAACAGAGAAACAATTTCCTGCCGGTTGACATCAACCAGGCCTTTTGTGGTCATTTTGATGTTCGGGATGACAGACAGGCTGACGAATGCCATCGCCATGAAAGGCTCGATGTCCGCGGGCACGCCCAGATCGCGCACACGCAGGCGGACGGTTTCGTTCAGGGCTGCCATTTCCCGGGCGGACCGCTTTCCCATCAGGCCCGCGATGGGAAGCGCCATTTCCGCAAGGACGCTGCCGCAATCCACAACCACCAGACCGCCGCCAAGCTCACGGATCCGGTTGGCCGCGCACGCCATGTCCGCATCATTGGTTCCGGCGACGATCAGGTTGTGGGAATCATGGGAGACGGAGGAGGCGATGGCCCCGCGCTTCAGGCCAAGCCCGGAAATAAACCCGCATCCGATATGACCGGAGTTCATATGGCGCTCGATGACAGCCAGTTTCAGGATATCGCGCTGCAGGTCCACGCCGTTCCCTTTGGTAAAATCGATTTCGGCGATCCATTCCTCCGTAATCACCTGACGTGGGACCAATCTAATGACGCGGCATTTCTCCCCTTTCAACGGGATGTGAAAGTCCTCCTCGCGAACAGGATCCAGATAGAAGGAGTTGCGCACAGCTTTCCATATATCCGCCCGGATGAACGGCCGTTCAAAGGGCTTGACGACGCCGTGATCCACCACTTTTTCGCCGCGGCGGTAGACGTCCCGCACCTTGACGCTGTCCAGATCGTCCAGGACCAGAAGGTCCGCCAGGTACCCCGGAGCGACGGCGCCGGTTTCCTTCAGGCCGAAGCATTGCGCCGCCTGCAGGGTTGCCATCCTGATCCCCGTGATGGGCGATTTGCCCTTTTCCACCGCGCGGCGGATGATCGCGTCGATGTGTCCGTTGCCGATCAGGTCGGCCGGATGTTTGTCGTCCGTCACCAGCAGGCAGCGATGGGAATAGGGCTCATCAAACAACGGCAGCAGGTCATCCAGGTTCTTTGTATGGGTCCCCTCACGGATCATCACCCACTGGCCTTTGCCGATCCGCTCCGCCCCCTCTTTCCAGCCGGTGCACTCATGATCGTCGTAGATGCCGGCGGCGATGTACCGGTCAAGGTCTTTCCCGAAAAGAAGCGGCGCATGTCCGTTGCTGATCTTCCCGGCCTTGCGCGCGTCGGAGATCTTCTTCAGGATCTCTGGATCGCCGGCAAGCACAGCGGGATAATTCATCACTTCGGCAAGGCCGAGGACCCGTTCATGCCTGTAGAGCGGAAAAATATCCGAAGCCATCAGGCAGGCGCCGGACTCATCAAAAGCCGTGGCGGGAACACAGGAGGGGATCATCATGTAGACCGTCATGGGGATCCCCTCGCTCGCCTCCAGCATGAACTCGATCCCGGACAGGCCGGATACGTTGGCGATCTCATGCGGGTCAGCGATGATGGCGGTCGTGCCGTGCGGCAGGCAGACGCGGGCGAACTCAGCCGGCTGGATCATCGAGCTTTCGATGTGGATGTGTCCGTCCATGAAACCGGGACAGATGTACTTGCCGCCGACATCCACGACGACATCCGCGTCCCTTTCATCATAGGCGTCCACGCCGATGATCCGGTCATTCTCCATCAGGACATCAGCCCGGTCCAGCCGTCCGGTAAAGACGTTGACAACAGTTCCGTTCCTCAAGAGTGTCTTCATGGGATGTCCTCCTGTCCGGCAATGTACAGTTTTGGGGGGATGTCACGTCGACCAGATGCAGGCGCCGCGGCGGAGCCGTCTGGTTTTATGCCTTGAGCATGACGAAGCGTCCGCGTGATTCGATCACGTCAACGGCGCCGAAGACCAGGGACAGGCAATCCCTCAGTTCCCCCGCGCCGGAGCCGCTCACCGCCTGGTCCCTGACAATGACCCCGTCCCTGAGCATCAGCAGCCTGTCACAGTAGGCAAGCGCGAAGTTCGGGTCGTGCAGGGTGATCAGCGCCGAGCGGCCGTCTTCCTTAAGAATGTTTCTGAGCAGGCCCAGCATTTTGTGGCGGTTGGGATAGTCCAGCGCGCTGTCAGGTTCGTCCAGCAGCAGCAGCCCGGTATCCTGCACCAGGGCGCGTGCCAGGAGCACCAACTGCTTTTGCCCTTCAGACAGGAGGGAGAAATCCTCTCCGGCATGGTCCTTCATGCCCAGATGGTCAAGGGCCTTCAGCGACACCGCGCGCTCCCGCTTCCCGGGCGATGCGAACAGGCTGAGGTGCGGGTTGAAGCCCATCAGCATCACATCCATGACGGAGAGATCGTACAGCCTGGAGTGGCGCTGGGGCAGGTAGCTGATCAGCCTGGCACGGCGGCGCTCATTGGAGCGGAGATATCCTCCGCCGTTGATGAGGCAGTCACCGCCCTTGAGGGGGATCAGCCCGCAGACAGCGCGCAGCAGCGTCGTTTTGCCCGAAGCGTTGAGCCCCAGCAGCGCGGCCATTTCCCCTTCCCTCAGGGTAAACTCCGCGCCCCGGAGAACTTCTTTGCGGCCATAGGCGACCCGCATGTTCTCTACGTGAAGTTTGTCGTTCACAGGGCACGCCGCCTGTCTTGATGCATGAAATAGACCAGGAAGGGAACGCCCACGACAGTGGTCAGGATGCTGACAGGCAGTTCAGAACGGTAGACTGTCCTTGCCAGGCTGTCGGCCAGAAGGAGCAGCGCACCGCCGGCCAGGCCGCTGAACAGACAGGCAGAAAAGTTGTTCCGTTTCAGGATCAGCCTGGCGATGTGGGGCGATACCAGGCCGATAAAGGTGATCAGGCCCGTCACCGAAATAACCGAGGCGACGACCGCGGTCGAGCAGCCCAGCACCGCGGCGCGGACAAACCCGAGGCGAACGCCCAGCATACGGCTTTCGTCATCCCCCAACGCCATCAGGCCGATCTGTCTCCTGAGCAGAACAAGCCCCAGGATCCCCGCAAGAAAGAGGGGAAGGATGGCCGTCAGTTTGGCGGGTGTTACACCGCCGAAGCTGCCCATCGTCCAGAACTCGATCGCGGCCAGGTCGTTCCCCTCGTCCGCGAAATACTTCAGCGCCATGATCAGCGCTTTCACCAGCGAAGTGATCACGATCCCGGCGAGGATGTAGGTGGCCGTTGTGTTCAGGCGCGACACGCGCACCAGCGCCGTCACCAGCGCCACCGCCAGGAGGCTCCCCGCCAGCGCGCCCCCCGTGACGGCAGCCGCTGAAGCACCGGACAGCACGATCGCGGCTGCGGCCCCCAGGTTGGCGCCGCTTGCCACGCCGATGATGTCCGGCGATGCCAGGGGATTCTTGAAGACCGTCTGGTACACGGATCCCGACATGCCGAGTCCGAAACCCGCCAGCAGCGCAGCGATTGTCCGGGGAAGGCGCAGCGTTCGGAAAACGTCCCCCGCCAGGCCGGATGCCTCACCTCCCGTGAGCAGCCTGAAAACGTCGCCCGGCGGGATCGGGTATTTGCCCGTCAGCAGCGATAGAAAAAAAGCCGCCGCAGTCAAAACGAGGACTGATATAAATGCGGCTTTCCCCTGGGTGACGCGACGGTTCATTTCCCTGCCAGCAGTTCTTTGTCGGGCGTGAAATGATAAAAGGTTTCATAGAAACTCACCGCGTCCCTGACAAACTCCTCCTCGGGATACTCCTCCTCCCGGAGAATATGCAGCGCCCAGAGCGTGCCAAGGATGCCCGAGGGCACCGGCGAATCCCAGGGTTCAAAAGCGGACGGCATCGCAAAGACGCGTCCGGCGCGCACGGCGGATACCGGTCTTAACTGTTCATCGTTTAGGATGTCGGTCACGGCATAACTCTTTTCGGAGGGAAGAAAGATGTATTCCGGGTCCATGCTGAGGATCTGTTCATAACTGACCTGTGCCCAACCCGCGCCAGGAAGGCCAGCTCCGGCGTTGACCCCGCCCGCGGCGGTGATCAGGGAGGACTGGTACATCCCTCCGGGCGCGCAGGTGAGGTAACTGCTGTTTCCTGCCAGGTAGACCACGGGCTTGTCCGGTTTCTCACTCAGGCTCTCAATATAGTCAAGCTTTTCGCGGTAATAATCCAGGAGCTGTCCGCTTCGCTCCGGCACGCCCGCGGCCTGCCCGATCAGGGCGACAGCCTCCATCAACAGATCGTGGTTCTCCGGATTGACAAGGATCGTATCGATGCCCAGCAGGGTGAGCGTGTCCGCGGCGTCCGACAGCCTCAGGGGCAGGATGACAAGGTCCGGCTCAAGCCTGACGCAGCCCTCCAGATCGAAGGCTTTGGCGCTGCCGACATCCGGGATATCCAGCAGGCGGGGCTGCGACAGGGCATAGATGTTGCGTTTGGCGGCGCCCGTCTCGATGCCCGCGAGCCTGTCCGCCAGCCCCAGCGCGATGCAGATGGAGGTGCTGATGTAGTAGCCGCTGACGATCCTGAGGGGCTCCTCCTTGATTTGGATACTCCGCCCCCCCTGGTCGACGACCGTGACCGGGAATCCGGTTTCCGCCGCCGCGGGCAGCGACGGGAGGAGCAGGCAAAACGCAAGGCACAGGGAACCCGCAACGCGAAATGCCGGCTTCATCAGGATCACCCCCACATTTCAATTGTTCAATGATGGATTATATCATCGGGGCAAAGCGGCTGTCAAACGTGCACTTCCGCTTCATGGGCCCGCATTGGAAAGTGAAGGATGGCTTTCTTCTTGCCATTCGGGGACGATCAGACGATAATGCGATATAAGAAACGTCAAAGCCGATGCATCAGGCGCGATGGGAGGCATCAGGATGCTCCATATCAAAAACGGGACGCTGGTGAGGGGCAAGGGGCTGGAACATGCCAGCCTCTGGATCAGGGACGGCAGGATCGAGCAGATCGGAGGCAAACTGCCTGAGACGGAGGTGATCGACGCCTCCGGGATGTTTGTATTCCCGGGGTTCATCGACGCGCACACCCATCTGCAGATGGATACGGGCGCAACATGGACGGCGGACAGCTTTGAGACGGGCACCGCGGCGGCGCTGGCGGGCGGGACGACGGCGATCATCGATTTCGCGACCCAGGAAAGGGGAAAAACGCTCCGGGAGGCTTACGAGACCTGGAGCGGCAGGGCAGCGGGCCATTGTTCCTGCGACTGGGGGCTGCACATGGCGGTCACCGGCTGGAACAGCGGGACCCGGCGCGAACTGGAAGCAATGGCCCGTGCAGGCGTCACAAGCCTCAAGGCGTACATGGCCTACGACAGCCTGCGGATTTCCGACAGCGACCTGCGCGGCCTGATGGAGGCCGGCAGGGATCTGGGCCTGATCGTTGGCGTCCACTGCGAACTGGGCGACGAAGTCAACCGCGGGGTCCGCAGCCTGCTCATAAAGGGACACACGGAACCCAGGTATCATCCCCTCTCAAGGCCGGCCAGAGTGGAAGCCCTAGCGGTCCGGCGCGCGCTGCAGCTGGCGCGGGAAGCCGGCGCGGCGCTGTGGGTCGTCCACCTGAGCACAGGGAGCGGACTGGAGGAGATACGGGATGCGCGCAGAGCGGGACAGAGGGTGCTGGTGGAAACCTGTCCCCAGTACCTGACGCTCAACGACGAAGTATACAGCCGGGAAGGCTTCGAAGGGGCCAAGTTCGTCTGCTCCCCCCCGCTGCGCAGTGATGAGGACAGGCAGGCGCTGCTGGGCGCACTGTCATCAGGCGAGATCGACATCGTCTCCACCGATCACTGCAGTTTCAATTTCGCCGGAGGGAAGGACCTGGGACGGGAGGATTTCTCCAGGATCCCCAACGGCCTGCCCGGCATCGAGCACAGGCCGATGCTGGTCTGGTCCGCCTGCGGCCTGAGCCCTGAGAATATGGCCAAAGTGCTCTCGGAGAACCCGGCCAGGGCTTTCGGGCTGTATCCGCGCAAAGGCGCCCTCCTTCCGGGATCGGACGCCGACCTGGTCATCTGGGACCCTGCCGGAGCGCGGAAGATCACCGCTAACGACCAGGTCCAGAACGTCGACTATACGCCCTGGGAAGGTTTCATGGCTTCCGGCAGCCCCCGGCAGGTCCTTCTGAGGGGAGAGCTGTGCGCGGCCAACGGCAGGGTGATCAAAAGCGGCAGAGGCCGGTATCTCCCCCGCCTGGCAGTCTGGTAAAGTGCTTCAGGTCTTCGGGCGTGTCGATGTCCTGAAGCTCGCTTTCATCCCCTACTTCCACAAAGACGAGGCGCTCCGGGTGCCTATCCAGCACCTGCTTTCCAGTCATATGGGTGGGTATCGCCGAAAGCTCCCCAAACAGCGCCGAGGGGAAAAGGACGGGGTTGCCCCTGCGGCCGGCATAACACAGCATCACAACAGCCTGAGGATCCGCGGCGAAGACCGCCCCCATTTTCTCAATGCTTTGCGTTTGAAGCCCGGGCTGGTCACAGACCGCGAACAGGCAGCCGTCCAGTTCCGGCGGCATCGCGTCAAGCCCCAGGCGGATCGTGACCGCCGGATCATCCGACAGATCCGGGTTCATCACCACAGCCAGATCCCTTGCTTTGGCCAGCGCAGCGACCCCTGGGCTTCGCGTCACAACCGCCGCAAAAACGAACAAACCCTCCGGCAGAGCGTCCATCACATGCGCGGCC
>CAZVSG010000110.1:0-6582 GCA_964629345.1 uncultured Christensenella sp.
CGGACCCATCAATGATCCTCATTTCACCGGTGCGTTTGCTCATTCGGTTGGTATAAGCCGCCCAAGCGGCTTTTTTTCCGGCATTCCCGCCTTGCGCGGGTATTTTTCTGCCGTGGGGCTCCGCTTGTAGATCAGCTGGATCAGGCTCCTGCGCCCCGGGATGCCGATGTCCTTCAGCTCTCCCAGCTCACCGCCCAGTTCGTTTACGGCTGCCTCTGCGGCGGTCAGCTCATCCCTGACGGCCGGGCCTTTCCAGCACAGCGCCCTGCCGCCCAGCCGGAGGAAGGGCAGCAGGTACTCCGCCAGCACGTTGAGGGGTGCTACCGCGCGGGCAAACGCCAGATCATAACGTTCCCGCTCCGGCGGCACCGCCGCGTCTTCCGCCCGGCCGGGCAGGACCCTGACGTTGGGAAGCCCGAGCGAAGCCACTGCTTCCTTCAAGAAATCACACCGCTTTCCCTTTGATTCCAGCAGGGTGATTTGTAGATTTGGACTGGCGATGGCAAGAGGGAGCCCCGGAAAACCTGCCCCGCTCCCCACGTCGACGGCCATCCCTTCAAAGGGCACGAGCCCGAGCCTGAGCGGCAGGAGGCAGTCCGCGTAGTGCCGCAGGGTCATCTCCTCCTCCGGCACATTGGTCAGGTCCATCTCCCGGTTGCGTTCCGTCAGAAGGCGGTGATAGGCGTCAAGACACTCCCGAGCCAGCGCGTCAAGGGAGATCCCAAGGCGCTCAAGGACGCTGTGATCGATCATCTGGCGTTGGTTTCCCCCTTTTTCCGCAGCTGCAGAAGGGACAGGATCAACCCTTCAAGGGAGCCTTCCTCGCTGATGCGTCCGCTCTTGATGAGGTATTCCTGCCGGATGCACATCCGGTATGCGCGCTGCAGCGCCTGTGCATCATAGGCCGCCGCGGAGCTGCACAGCCGCCGGGACGCGAAGCCCGGGATGCCAAGCTGCGCTGCCGCTGAAAAATGGGTTTGCCCTTCATCAAGCAGGATGCGGGCAATGAACATCTGCCGGTAATGCCGTTGCAGCAGGGAGAGCAGCATCAGCCGCTGCTCGCCTCCCTCCAGCATGTTCTTGAGCATCGCCATCACCTGCTTCGCCTGCCCGTCCGATACTTTCTCCGCCAGGTCAAAGACCCTGTATTCCGCGCTCAGCGCCGCCACGGCCTGGATGTCTTCCGGCGTGACGGTCACGCGGTCTCCAGCGTGGGCCGCGAGTTTCGCGATTTCACCCTTGAGGGGCATCATTTCTTTCCCGCAGGCAAAAATCAGCTGCTCCGCCGTCTGCCGGGCGATCTGCTTGCCGTACTCTTTCAGTTCCCTGGCGATCCATTTGATGAGCATCTCCTGGTCAAGCTGATCAAAAGCCACGACCCCGCCCATCTCACGGATCTTTTTATACAGTTTCCTGGTTCCCGCGGCCTTGCCCCGGATAAAGAACACCAGGCAGACGTGCTCCGGCAGCCGGTCCATGTACCCTGCCAGCCCGTCGGCGTTCGCGCGGCCGGGAGCGGCTTTTGGCTCTTCCCCGTCGCTCTCGTTTCCGCGGACAAGGAGATAGGAACACTCCTTGACCAGGACGAGCCGGCGCTCCTGCAGGACCGGAAGCGTCTCGCAGGCGGCGATCAGTTCGCTCTCGCCGGGATTGATGAGGACGCTTTCGTTCATGAGGGCCATCGGCCCCTTCAGCAGCGCTGCGCGCAGCGCTTTCAGCGCGCTTTCCTTGCCGTGCTCCTCCTCGCCCTCAAACAGGTACACCCGGTTGATCTCGCCCCGCTTGAGCCCGCTGTAAAAGCTTTGATAATCCAATTATTCCTCCCCTTTGAGAAAGGTGGTCACTTCCAACGGTCCGTCCGGGACACGCAGGGTCACCGCCCCGCGCTCCCCTGTCACCAATGTGTCCGCCCCGATCCCGGCAAGCCTTTCCAGGGCGGCCTTGTACCGATCCGGCTGACCCCCTGCGGCCGATATCAGGCCCAACTGCGGAGACACCATGCCAAGCGTCCCGATCTCGTTGTCCGCCTTGGAGCCGTGATGGGGGGCCTTGAGCACCTGCGCAGGCCTCACCGCGTATTTCGCGTAATCCGAACTGACGTCCCCGCTGGACAGCAGGCTTATTCCGTCAAGGTCCAGCCGCATGACCAGAGAACCTTTGTTGGGTTCCAGCCCTGGATAGAGCGCTCCGCGGACCGGCCAGAACACCTCGGCGCTAACCCTTCCCGAGGACAGGACGTCCCCGGCGGCAAGCGTCGTGACCGGGATCCCGGCAGCCTGTGCCTCCCTCAGCAGAAGCAGGCTGCCGTCTGTCAGTTCAGCCGTTTCAGCGCCATAGGGCAAAAGGATTTCCCTGATAACGACGCGATTGTCCAGCAGCTGCCTCAGTCCGCCCGTGTGGTCCTCATGAAGGTGGGTGAGGAATAGCTTGTCCAGGGTTCGCCCCTGACTGAGCAGAAGGCCGGCGAGGTCGCCGCCATGCCCGCCCGTATCGATGGCCCAGGTGGCCGGCCCATCAAAGATGACCGCGCTGTCGGCGTCGCCGGCGCTGAGCTGGAGGTAGAAGACCGCGTCCGGCTTTTTGGGCAGAAAGGAGAGCGACAGGACCATCGCGGCCCCGATGATCCCGAGGGTCCTTGTCGCCCTTTTCAGCCTGACATAGCGCGTCAGCAGCAGCATCAGGGCAAAGAGCATCATGGCCGGGAAAATGGTCAGGGAAGGGAGGGTCAGCACAGCCCCCGGCAGGCCCGCCGCGAAGCCGATGCCAGCCTCATAGGCGCGGGACAGCATGAGCGCGGGCCAGGAAAGCAGCTGCGCCGCCGGCATGCTGACCAGGGAAACAAAAAGCGGGAAGATGTACCCCGCCATCATCAGGCCGATCAGGGATACGGCCGGCGGGCTGATGATCAGGCCGATGGGGGACAGGCGGTGAAAGGTGTTCAGGAGCGGCAGCGCTGTCATTGCGCTGGCGGAAATGGTGACAAAACAGGACTGGATGATCCCTTTGACCGGCCGCGGGAGCCGCTCGAATCGCTGGCTGCGCCCTGCCTGGAAGTTCAGCCGGTCGCCCAGGGTGATGATGCCCAGGACTGCAAGGAAGGACAGCTGGAACCCGGCATTGAACAGGTCGAGGGGCCTGAACAAAAGGATCAGCAGGAAGGCGAAGGAAAGGCCGGTCAGCGGATCGGCGCGCCTGCGCAGGACCCTTCCCAAAAGCAGCAGCAGGGTCAGGACGGATGCTCTGACGACGGACGGCGCAAAGTCCAGCAGCCGGCAGTAAAAGACCAGCAGCGCCGCGATCAGGCCGAATACTGCGGCGGGCGGCAGCCTGAACAGGCGCAGGACCAGGAAGACCATGGCCGTCAGCAGGCTGACGTGCAGGCCTGAGACCGCCAGGACGTGGGCGATCCCGGCATCCCTGAAGTCAGCGACCGTCTTTTCACTCAGCCCTTCCCGTACCCCCAGGAGTAGCGCTTTGGCCAGGCCGCTCCCATCCTGAAACAGGCTGTCCAGCCGCGCCGCGATCCCCTGCCTCATCCGCAGCCAGAGGCTTTGGGGAACGGAAGACTCCGTGGGGGCAAAGCACAGGTCCCGCGCGCCGGAGATCCCGGCGGCCACGCTGCGCTGCAGCAGAAACATGCGGAAATCAAACCCGTATGGATTGACCTGGCCCTGAGGATGGTACAGGCTGCCTGTGAAGCTTGCCTCCTGCCCGTCCATGGGCATTGTGCTTCCCTTTGAGGGGTAATAGGTCCAGTGCGCGCTGCCGATCTGGTGCCTAACGCCGTCCTCTCCCGTCAGGGCCACATCCTTCAGCAGCGCGGTGACCCGCCCGTCTGTCTCCCGCTGTTCGCTTTCCCCGCTGACCCGCGCGGTGACCTGATAAACACCTTCCCCGGGCAAGGACGGATGAGCTGCGACGCCTGACAGCAGGATGCCCAGAAACAGGAAGGCAAAACCAATGGAAACGAACCCCATCACACCCTGCCCGCGAAGCAGAAGGAGGGCAGCCAGAGCGGCAATCATACCGGCAATGGGGAGAAGAGGTGAAGGATCCTTCCACTGTGTGCCGATGAAGACACCCAGCGCATATCCCGCCGCAAGGACGGGCAAAGGCCGCTGCCTGCGGAAGGACCTGTCTTTCATAACTGGATGGTGAGGCCTGGCCGGGCGGGAATGCTGTCCGGGAACGCTTCCTTTGCTTCCTGTGTGAGCAGGGTCCGGTCCCTGCCGGGCTGGCAGTGCGTCAGGATGAGCTGGCCGGCTCCGGATGCGCGGGCGAGGGCGCCCGCCTGCTCCGCGCTGAGGTGGGGCAGCCCTTCCTTCCACTGCGCTTTGGTGAAGGTTGCGTCGCAGATCAGAAGGTCCGCGCCACGGCAAAACGCCTCCAGCCCCTCGCCCCCCGCCGTGTCGCCTGTGTACACGAGCGAGCGCCCGCCCCTCTGGATCCTGACGGCATATGCGGGGATGGGGTGGATGACCGGCAGGGCGGTGATGGTGAAGCCCGCGATGACGGAGGGCTTTGAAAGATCCTCAAACCGAAACTCATTCCCGGCGATCATCTCGCGCAGGGGGTGCGTCTGCGGGGGCGCCAGCACCTTCAGGCTGCGGCCGTTGAGCATCAGGTAGTACTTCAGCGCCAGCATGTCGCTGGCATGGTCAGAATGCCAGTGGGTGATGATGACGGCGCTCAGGTCCGCGGGATCCTTCCTCTCCATCAGGCGGGGCAGGACGCCGCACCCAAGGTCCAGCTGCAGGGCGTCCCGACCCTCTTCCACCAGGTAACCGGAACAGGCGCCGCCCGGGGCAGGGTAGGAACCGTCACAGCCGATGACGCTAAACCTCATTTGGAACCTCCCTGAAAAGAAATCCTGACGTCAGCCAGAAGATCGCGGCGCACAGCAACATTACCCCGAACCCGGGCACCGCGCCGGAGTAGTTGAGGGACAGAACGGAAAAGTTGTACATCGCGTGGAACGCCATTGTCAGCAGAAGGGTCTTCCCAATCACCATGAGCCTTGACAGAAGCAAACCGATGACAAGCAGAACCGGGAAACCCAGCAGAGTAAAGTGCATCAGGGCAAACAGCAGGCTTGTCAGCCATACCGCGGAGCGGTCTCCCAGGCGGCGGATGATGGCCCCCTGAATCAGGCCGCGGAACAGCAGTTCCTCGCACAGCGCCGGAATGACCGCGGCGCACAGGGCTGAAAACGCGAGTTCTCCCGCGCTCTGCGGGTCGATTGTGGGCGGCTGCACGGGCGTGACGCCGATCTGCTGCAGGAACAGGTAGGCGATCATCGTGATGAGCAGGCCCGCCATCGTAAAGGAGACGGCGGACAGCATCGCCAGCCCCGTCTGCAGGGCGGTCGGCTTTTTGAAAAGAACCTTTGCCTTTGCCGAGGACTGCGCGTTCCTGAACAGGATCAGCGCCGCGGGCACTCCGAGCAGCAGGACTTCCTGCAGGGCGATCAGCAGGTTGTTGAAATAGAATCCGGGATCATCCCCCGCGAGCATATCCGGGAGGAACCATCCCGTCAGCGCGCTGAGCGCTGAGAGCACGAGAAATACTGCCGTTCTCTTATTCAAGGGTGTAATAACCGCCGATCCGGTCGCGCCAGGTCAGGTCCAGCCGGATATCCTCCCCCGGCTTAAGGCCCTGGCTGATGAGCGCTGAAACCACCGTGTGCATCGCCAGTTCCGGCGTGTTGTTGTCCTGGCTGAGATGACCCAGAAGGGCATTGCGGACACCGGTCTCAAAAAGCTTCATCAGCGTCTGGGCGCAGGTCTGGTTGCTCAGATGCCCCCTGCCGCCCAGGATGCGCTGCTTGAGGGATTCCGGATAGCGCGGGTTTGCCAGAAGCATGTCCGGGTCGTGGTTGCTCTCCAGCAGGATGAGGTCGCTCCCGGCCAGAAAACGGACCACACCCTTTGGAACCTTTCCCATGTCCGTTGCGACGGCCGCGCTTCGGCTGCCGGCATACAGGCGAAAGCAGACCGGGGCGGCGGCGTCATGGGGGATCGGCTTGGACATCACCCCGATATCGCCGATGTAGAATTCATCTTCGCTTTGGAAAACGCGCCGGAGGCTTGCGGGGACCTCTCCCACGATCCTCCGCATCGCGTCTGTCTCCCAGGTGTCCTCGTTGGCATAGATCGGAATGCGGTATTTCCGGCTGAGCACGCCTGCGCCGCGGATATGGTCGGAATGTTCATGCGTCACCAGGATGGCGTCGATGGTTTCGGGAAGGACCTTGATCGTCTCCAGCGCTTTTGAGATGTTTCGTCCGGGAAGGCCCGCGTCAATCAGCAACCTGGTCTTTCCGGCTGCCGCAAAGGTAGCGTTGCCGTTTGATCCGCTGTTGAGCGAGCAGAATTCAAGCTTCATTTCCTGTCCTATCTTGCTTCAGTAGGCATGTTTCCAGCCTGGGATCATTATATGCGCTCAGATGAAGCAAGGCAAGGGAAGACGGGCGGGCTGCCGCGAGATCTCCAAGGCGAACATGACTTCGACCTGATGTCTTGCACTGGGGGGAGGCATGGTTTATAATCCGTTCAAAGTAAGTGCTGTGGCACTGGACAGGAG
>CAZVSG010000111.1:0-6542 GCA_964629345.1 uncultured Christensenella sp.
CAGGGCCGCAGCCTGGCCGGCCATGATGCAGCCGGTCACCATGTCCCCCTGCTTGACGGCCCGCCACAGCGCGCCGGTGCCGTATTTCTCCAGTTCCTCGTTGCTGATACCGGCGTCCGCCTCCCTGCGGGCAAACTCCTGCGTGAAGCTGTTCCTGAGCGCGCGCACCGGGTGGCCCAGGCGGCGGCCCGTGACGATCGTGTCAATGTCGCGGGCGGCGATGACTTTGTCCTTGAAGCAGTCCGGGATGGCGCACTCCTGCGCCGCCAAAAACCGCGTGCCGCACTGCACGCCATGGGCGCCCAGCATGAAAGCTGCGGCCATGCCGCGCCCGTCGGCGATGCCGCCTGCCGCGAGCACCGGGATGCTGACCGCGTCAACGATCTGGGGCACCAGCGTCATCGTGGTGAGTTCGCCGATGTGTCCCCCGGCCTCGCACCCCTCGGCTATCACGGCGCAGGCGCCTTCGCGCGCCACGCGCCTGGCGATGGCGACAGAGGGAACCACGGGCACCACCTTCACGCCATTCTCCAGCCACATGGGGATGAATTTGCCCGGCAGGCCCGCGCCCGTCGTCACCACCGGCACCTTTTCCTCGGCGACCACCCTGCTGCATTCCTCAGCGTAGGGGCTCATCAGCATGATGTTGACGCCGAAAGCCTTGTCCGTCGCCTCCCGGCACAGGCGGATCTGCTCCCGCAGGTATTCTGCGTTCAGGTTCATGGCGGAGATGATGCCAAGACCGCCGCCGTTGGATACAGCGGAGGCAAGCCCGGCGTCGGCCACCCAGGCCATGCCGCCCTGGAAGATGGGGTAAGTGAGCCCGAACAGCTCAGTCACCGGGGTCCGTATCATTGACCGGCCTCCTGGATGACCGCGATGAGGTCGCCCACAGTGCCCTTGACGCGGCTGATGTCGATGGTGACGTTCAGGCTGTCCTCCAGGTCCATGACCAATTCCGCCACGTCCAGCGAGTCCAGTGAAAGGTCGGCGAATTTCGTTTCCGTCGTGATGTCCTTGGGGTCGGTGCCGCGGCGGTCCGCCAGGGCCTGAATGACTTTTGCGGTGATTTCCATGGGTCAGTCCTCCTTACGTTGTTGGGGTTGGTTGTTGGGAAAGGGGAAACAGGTCGTCTGCCAAGGTCAGGGCTTCCGGCGGAGCTTTGCCCCAGCGCAGAACACAGGCGCCGCTGGTGAGCCCAGCGCCGAAAGCGCTCATCGCGATCAGCTGGCCCTCCTTCAGCAGGCCCGCGTGGTAGAGCTCATGCATGAGCAGGGGGATGCTGGCCGCGGAGGTATTCCCGGTGCGGTGGATGTTGCTGGGCAGTTTCCCGGCGGGCAGCGAGAGGCGTGCGCGCACCGCGTCCAGGATGCGGCGGTTGGCCTGATGCAGGAAGAACCAGTCGATTTGGGACATCACAAGTCCGGCTTCATGGACGACGATTTCCAGATCCTCCGCCGAGCGGGTCACAGCGTAGCGGTATACGTCCTGCCCCTTCATTTTCAGCCCTCCGGAGGCGTTTTGAGGCGTCTGGGTAAAGGGGCAGTTGCCGGGGGGCGCCATGCTGTACAGCACGTCCGAGTTGGTCTGAGCCGTCAGGTGGGTGGACAGCAGGCCCTCCCCCGGCCCGGCGACCATGGCGCCCGCACCGTCGCCGAACAGCACGCAGGTAGAACGGTCCTTCCAGTCGGCCAGTCGGGTAATGGCTTCAGCCCCCACGATCAGCACGTTTTGCGCTTTTCCGCTTCTGATGTAGGCATCCGCGGTATCCATCGCGTAGATGAACCCGGCACAGGCCGCGTGCAGGTCCATCGCAGGGCAGGATGCGCGAAGGTCCGCCTGGATGAGGGAAGCGATGGAGGGGAAAAGGTAATCCCCCATCGTGGTCGCCACCAAGATAAAGCTGATATCTTCCCCGGTCAGCCCCGCGTCCGAGAGGGCCTCCCTCGCGGCGGAAAGCGCCAGGTCCGTCAATGAGTGCGTCTTCAGCACCCGCCGCTCCCTGATTCCGGTACGGCTTTGTATCCATTCGTCGCTGGTGTCCAGGATGGCCTCCAGCTGCCCGTTGACGACAACCTGCTCAGGAAGGGCGCGGCCAATGCCCAGAATCTTCAATCTTTGCCATCCTCCCCCGCTGCCTGACCTGTATGCGGCAGCAGCTGGTCCCAGGCGTGCTCCTGCGCCTTAAAGAAACTGTCCAGATTTTCAAGGCCCTTCAGCAGGGCCGCCTTTTCCGCGTCCCCCAGGCCGCGGGTTACGCTGACCACCATGTGCCGGTGGAAGAAGCGGTGCGCAGCTTCCGCCCGCCTGCCCTCGTCCGTCAGGCACACGTTGACCATGCGCTTGTCGCCGTCGTTTTTGTTCTTGTTCAGGTAGCCTTTCCTGGCCAGTTTGTTGACCGCCGCGGTCACTGAGGGGAGGGTGACGGATAGTTCGCGCGCGATATCCGTGATGCTGCGCCCCCCGCCGCCGCCCTTGGCGATAGCCTCCAGCAGATGCATCTCAGCAATGCTCAGGCGGAATGCGCTGATGCGG
Organism: uncultured Christensenella sp.; assembly: GCA_964629345.1. GTDB lineage: Bacteria > Bacillota > Clostridia > Christensenellales > Aristaeellaceae > UBA6115. Next base: position 2,536 of record CAZVSG010000111.1, read on the forward strand.
TGTAGTGATTCTTCCTCCAGCTTTAGGATGCCGTGGAAGGTATTCACCAGCAAATCATTGAGCGCTGCTGCGAAAGCGTCCATGGGCCCTCCTGCAACTACTTAGTTTGTCTAACGAAGCATAACGTAGGATAATTTAGCACGGGGAAGCGGGAGTGTCAAGAGGATCTTGGCAAGCAGTCGGATCCCCTGAACGCAATGCGGAAAACCCACGGGGAATAACCTAGGGTATTCAAGGCACCAGTATTTTTACTTCAGTGCGGCGATATGACATTGCATAAACAATGAATAGACAGGCCCGGAGATGGCGGGATGAATGAACCCCTGATTTCTCAAGGGGTTCTGTGGTGGTCTGTACTGGACTCGAACCTGTGACCTCGTTGATGTGAACAGCGTGTTATAGGTATGTTGCAGGAAGTATCGAATGCCCTATAAACTTAAACGGTTGAAAATGAAGAAGCAGCGTTCACCAAAAACAGTAATGCCGAATTCAATTACAGCCCCGAGCATATAGCATGGGGCCGCTATGCTGTACATCTCTGCCCTTGCTGGTTTGATATCAGAAAATCCTGGCCGACAAGTCCACGTACATCGCAGGGCGCACAGCGCACTTATCGTAGTCAACAGTGTTGCCGTAGCTGCCGTAGCCAATCTCTCCGCTTTGATAAACAAACGATGCGTTGCCGCTGTCTGCTCCGGGTGAGCGAAGCCACCAGTCACCGTAACCGTCGCTGTCAGTCCAGGCGCCTTTTGCTGCCGCAGCCGCGCTGTTCCGTGCCCTGCAGGCAGGATCATTTTCGAAAAACTGACCCGCCTCCTTGAGGCTTAACAGAAATATCCGGTCATTGGTGTCTTTGCCCCCTCGCGTGCCATAATCCGGGTTCTTGTCATTCTTGATCTTGACTTGCAGGATCGCCTTCTGCTCCTCCGCTGTGAAAGCAGTATTCAGGAAATCCTCATTGAGCCAAGCGCGCAGACTGCATTTCTCCCATGTAATGGAGCCTGGCTGTGAGTTATACGGCAGGCAATCCAGGCTATTCTCAGCGATCAGTAGTGCCCTGTTTTCAGTCACTTCCATCACCAGCCATGAGATTGGTTCCTTGTCATTGGCTGCATTGTTATCCTGTTCGTAACGGCCCATCGTGATCCTGTCGCCTTTCTTTATGAGAGGCGTCTGCGCTTCCCCCGCAGAAGCGTTGAAAGTCATGAATGACAGCAGCAAAGCGAAAATGATAAGGGGGGCGACGAGGCGGGAGAAGCGTCGCGCGCGGTTTCTGTGTGGGCAGATGTGGATCATGTTCATTCCTCCTTGCTTTTTGTATGATTTGCCGGACGCGTGTCAGGACAGTCGATCGTACTCAATGGAAATTCGGGTCGTCGGGATAGTTGTCCGCGCTGTCGGGGTATCCGTCCCCGTCCCTGTCGCTTTCACCGCTTCCGGGGATGGTATAGGTTGAGGAATAGTACATGGGAACAAAGACGGATTCAACCAAGGCGGTGAATTCATCTTCAGGCGCCGTCCAGGACGACCACGAGGCGGAGGAACTCCCGCCGACGGAGCTGTTGAAGTAGGACAGGAGAACGACCTGCAGCATGGTGAACATGTTCCCGGCCTGGGGATGCTGCCAGCGGATGAACCAGATCTGCGAGATCCCGCTGGGAGGTGTCAGCATCAGCTGCGGAAGGATGTTCTTCTGAAACGTGCCTTCCACCTGGAAAGGCGTGTCGCCGGCCACCCGCTTGAACGCGTAGGCCCCCACCCCGTCATGGGCCAGCGGCAGCAGGAAGGACTGCAGCTGGACATAGTCATAGCAGGCAAGCTGTCTGCCGTCACAGGCCAGGAAAGATAAGGCATCGCCGCTGAGCACCGACCATTCAGGCGGGTATTGGATGGTCCAGTCTCCCCCGGCATAGACGTTCCATCCCGGGACGGGAACGATGGGCTTAAGTTTGACTGGGTCGCTGTTTATGTAAGATGCTTCGAAATCCCTCATCCAATCCTGCAGGGTTTCGGGTAAGGGGGACAGTTCGCCGATGGCTGACAATGGTGAAACCGAGAGCAGAAGCGTCAAAGCAAATACAATTGATATGAATCGTTTCATAACAGAATCCTCCTATCATCCTTTAATAAAAGACGAGCCAGTTGGCAAATCATCTAAAGTCCGTCTGAACTTATAATACCGTGTAAAGTCATCTCAATCCGTCTTGGCAAAATCATATGGGTACGTTAATTGGCCGCTAAACACATCTTCAGGAAGCAGTATGCCGGACCATGTTCCTGAGCCGGTAATCGTGTTGTTCTGGCGCGTAAACTGAAAAGTAAAATCGCCTTTCGCCCCAAAATAGATCGTGTAGCCCTCTACACGCGGCTCCACTTCCATGTGACCCGTCAGGATACCGTCCGCATATGTACCTGTCCAAACCTGATCGCCAAAGTCAATCTGAGCGGTTTCTCCGGAAACGGTGATCTTGCAGATGGATGTACCTATTTGAGCTACTGTCCATGAATACGTTCCTTCCAGTTCCTCTGCTGTCGGTATCAGGTTCACGCCGAACCTCTTGTAGTATCCCTTCAGGAACTTCTCGCCCTCCGCCTGCGTATCGGCGGCGAAGTACCCGCGCACCATCTCCGCCATCGCGGCGGCACTGATGCGACCGTTCAGTTCATCGGTCAGCTGCGGTCCGCTGTACACATCGCTCACGCCCAGGTCCCTGTAGATCCGCTGGATCAGGTGCTCCATCCGGCCCAGGCGCTCTTCCAGTGTATCGTCCATGCCGCCCAGCCCGCGTATCCACACATTCGTGCTCTCCAGCGCCTTGCTCTCCTCCAGTTCCGCGAAGATCATTTCCAGGTTCTTCTTCTCGGCGTCAATTCTGCCTTGCATCCTCACCCGCCGCTCAAACTCGGTCTTCAACTCCGCCTTGACTTTCTCACGGTAGAAATCCTCTTCCTTTGCCGACAGGACGGGCAGGCCGATGAGTCTGCGCGCGTCGTTCTCCGCCGCGATGCGTTCGACACATAACTGCCGCGACGCGCCTTTCATGCCTCCCATACCGATTCGAAGTCCAGCGGCTCGATCAGGCCGTACCCGAAGAGTGAACCGGGTGAACCCTTGGTGTAGACCTCGAACGCACTTTCCACCTCGCCGTCGCGCCAGACGTCCAATGCGTTCTGCATCCCCTGCAGCGTGTACTTGAGCGCTTTGCCGCCGCACCCGTGTTGTCCGTCGCGGTGTTGAACAGCTCCCTGGCCACCGCTTTGCTGTCGCCTTCCATCAGGTTGGCCAGTATCTTGCTGCCGCTGTCGGCAACCTTGATCAAGGTGCCGATCTGCTTGAGCCCTTTCTCACCATACGTCAGCACCGCCCCTTCCTCCGCTGTGATGCCCGCGCGGTTCTCCACCAGATGGTCGGCGATCTTCCCGCACATGAAATCCATGACCTTCTCATAGCCCGTGTTGCTCCAGCCGTCCTGCTGGCATTTGTCCACCACCTTGAGCACATCCTGGTCCGCCGCGATGTCCGCGATCATCCTTGTGGCAAACTCGCTTTCACCCAACCCCAGCTTGCCTGCGATCACTTCAGCGGTCGCCCATGACGCTGTCCTGGCATCCCCGCCGCCCTCACCCAGCACATTCCGTGCCGCGAACTGCCCGGCGTAATGCTTCGCCGCGTCCAGAACGCTGGGGAACTGCGAGGGATAATATACGCTGAAATGATAGAGCCGGAAGGTGACCGTGGCGTTCTCCGCATCCATGCTTTCCGCGGAGATGTAGCTCCATTCCTCGCCGTCAAAGTAGCCCAGGCACAGCAGCAACGGGTCGGGTATCTTTGCCGGATCGTAGGCATACGTGAACATCGCGGTCTCCTCAAGGCGCACCGGGCCGCCCGTCTCCACCGCCAGCGCCTCGCCCACAGGCACCGCGTGGGGCATCGCCGGCACATCCCCCGCGCTTTCCACCTTCACGGCGATCTCACTCACGCCCGGGCACGCGCCGGCGGGGAGGGA